>DASQVJ010000501.1:0-7423 GCA_035640835.1 Bryobacteraceae bacterium | reverse complement strand
AGAAGAAGTTGTTTCTGCTGCAGGGTGGTGGCGGAGGTCTGGAGCAAAGCACGGTATTGGTGCATGAGTTGGCGCATGCTCTTGCGGATCAGCACTACAATCTCGGCAAGTATCTGAAGCGCGGCAAGACGGACGACGGGTCGCTGGCACGAATGGCGGTGATGGAAGGTCAGGCTACGTGGCTGATGTTCGAGGTCCAGGCGAATCGGATGAATATGTCGCTGAAGAGTGCTCCGGCAATGGTGGAAATGATGAGCCGGGGGTCAGAGGCGATGACTTCACAGTTTCCGGTGTTGAGCAACTCGCCGCTGTACATGCGAGCGCAACTGCTGTTCCCGTATACGGCTGGAATGCGATTTCAGCAGGCGGTGGTGCAGAAATTGGGCGACGATGCGTTCAAGCGCGTGTTCGTGACACCACCGCAGAACACTCAGCAAATCCTTCACCCTGAACTTTACCTTGCAAGTGCGCCGGTGGCGGAGACGGAACTTCCGGAACTGGCGGGGCAAAGGCGGTTCAAAACGCTGAATGCAGGTACGGTGGGAGAGTTCGACCATAGCATTCTGATTGAGCAGTACGTGAACAAGAAAGAGGCTGAGGCGCTCGCACGGCATTGGCGTTCGGGGGCGTTCCGTCTTCTCGAGGAGAAGAAGTCAAACCGGATCGTGTTGTTGTATAGCTCGGAGTGGAGTGGGCCCGAGCAGGCACAGAAGATGTACGCCAACTACCGCTCGGTGCTTCGAGGCAAGAACAAGAAGCTTCGTCCGATCACGGAGAACGACTCGCTGCTGATCGGCGAGGGCGACGATGGCTACTTCCGCCTCGAACGCAAAGGCAACAAGATCACCAGCATCGAGGGACTAAGTGATGGGGACCTGCGCGAAGGCGGCGGCACGTCCCCAAGCACTCGATTTGTGCACTAAGCCGGCTTGACGGGGCGGTGCTGAGCGTTGGGCTCCTGGTACTTGTGCCGGGTCGCCACGAACTTCGCGGTACCGTACTCGCCGACGTTCAATTCGCCTTCGATGCGATCGTCTTTCAACAGGCCGTTAAAGCGATATCCGATGGCAGTGCCTTCGGTGCGGTGAGCACTCTTGATCGTGATGTCCGTTCCATTGCGAGTGCCGAGCAGGTTTCCTTCGAGCAACTCACCGAAGTGCGTACCAACGAGGTTGGCACCACGATCCTCGATGAGAAACACGTGATTCGCCTTGCCCGAGACATATCGAATCTCGACGTCCCAGCGCCCGGAGAGGTTGGCGGCACTCGTCGTACCCTGCGAGATCTTGTCGATGGTAGGCGGATTTGACAGCAGCTCATGCAGACGATCGGCAACGACGCGGTCGTCACCAGGCATCATCATATGCGCGCCGATGCCGATGGAGTCCTTCGGGAAGTCGGTATTGCGATTCGAAGGTCCGATATCGATGCGCGGTGATCCCGTGTAAAGCAGCCTCGCGACGTCGCCTCCGGTGAGTGGGATTTTGGTGTTGTCCCAACGAACACGGAGCCGCGGGGCATGGTTCGAGAGATCCTCGGTCTGCAGGATCTCCGCAGTCACTCCGGGAATCTTGCTGACGCGGTTGCTGATGGTGCGGAGGTAACTTTCCTTCTCGCGATACTCGGCTGGAATGTCGCGCTTCTTCCAAGCTTCCACCGCCGCGAGCATGCCCATGATCTCCTCGCGTCCGACTTTCATGGGACGGCCGAAGGCGTGGTGTGGTGCGCTGTTGATCCAAGCGGCACTGAGGATGTCCTTGCGGCCTAGAGCGACTCCCGCGCACTGCGGTCCGCGGAGAACCTTACCGCCGCTGTAGCAGACGATGTCGGCTCCACGCTGGAGGTGGATGTTCGGGATGGTGAGGTCTTCGGCAGCGGCATCGACGACCACCGGGATGCCCTTCTGCTTCGCAATCGCGGTGATGAAGGGAAGCCCAAACTCGCCGCGATCTTCGGGTCCGGCGAGGACCATCACCATAGCCGTGCGATCGTTGAAGGCCGCCGCGAAGTCTTCTTTACGCGCGACATCGACCATCTTGGCGCCGGTCATGCGAACTGCGTGATCGTAGACATTGCGGGAGTACTTGGGAGCGATCACTTCATTGCGCATGCCGGTGGTGTTCGGCAGACGCTGCATTTTCTCGGGATCGGCACCGGCCATACAGGCGGCGGTGATGTGCGCGAGAGCCGCGGCACAGCCGGAAGTGATGAGGCCCCATTCGGCACCCGTGAGTGCGGCAAGTCGAGCGCTGACGGCTTCCATTAACTCGTCGAGCTGGACGTAGTGTCGCGAGGCTTCTTCCATGGCCTTCTTCACCTCGGGTAGCGATTGGGAACCGCCGATGATGGTGAGGGTGCCGCGGCAGTTGATCACGGGAGTGACACCGATGGACTCGTAGAGTTTGGGTCCGATCTCGAGTGCTCCCGAGGGAGCGGCCGAGGCTGTGGATCTGAACGATGGGATGGCTGAAGCAGCCGCGCCTGCCTGAAACAGGGCGCGACGGGTGAGGAGTGAACGGAGACTTGGGAATTGCATGCCGATGCGCTTAGGTTACCAATGCGCGGGCCCGCCTTGCGAAACGCTTTACACTGGGAGTATCCATGCGCTTTCTCGCGGTCCTATTTTTGGTTTGCGCGGGGTTGGTGGGGCAAACGGTCCCGAGACCCGCAATCGATTTCCCTATCACATTGCCGGGCGGCTCTAAGATCTCGCCAACGCAGAAGAAGGGCAAGGTGGTGATCGTTGAGGTGCTCCTCACGACGTGCCCGCACTGCCAGGAATCGGCCCGCGTCTTCACCAAGCTGCTGAAGGAGTATGGGCCCAAGGGTCTGGAGGTGATGGGTGCGGCGGTGAATCCCGATGCTGATATTCCAGGCTTCGTGAAGACGACCGGCGCGACGTTCCCGATCGGCACGGTGCCGAGGGAGAGTGTGTTCGGCTTTCTCGAGCACTCGATGATGCGGCCGAACATGTACTTTCCAGTCGTAGTCATCATTGATCGCAAGGGTGTGGTGAGAGGCCAATTCTCAGGCACGGATCCGTTCTTCAAGGCGGAAGAAGCGAACCTGCGCGCGATGATCGATAAGCTGATCGCGGAGGGTGCACAAACTCCAACGAAGAAGGCATCGTAATGAAGCGGTCGACATTTCTTGGTCTTTGTGTTTCGGCCCTACCGGGGCTGAAGTTGATCTCGGCGGAAGCAGGCAACAAGGTGCCGCGCCCTGCCCCGCCCCTGCAATATGAGTTGCCGAACGGCAGCATGGAGTCGCTCTCGAAGTATCGCGGAAAGGTTGTGTGCGTGCAGTTCCTGTACACGACGTGTCCACATTGCCAGGTGGCCTCGCAACTGTTGAGCAAGCTGAACACGGAATACGGGCCGCGTGGATTCCAGCCGATCGGCGTGGCGTTCAACCCGATGGCGAAGGTCGTGGTGGCCGATTACGTGCGGGACTACAAGGTGAACTTTCCGGTTGGGTCGACGCAGCGGGAGCCTGCCATGCAGTTCCTCGGCTACAGCCCGGACGAACGGATCTCGGTGCCGCAGATTGTGTTCATCGACCGCAAAGGGATCATTCGCCAGCAAAGCCGGCAAAACAATGACGGCGAAACCGCGGCGGAGCCGAATCTGCGCCAAATGATCGAGCTGCTTTTGAAGGAACCTGCGCCGGGGTCGGCTTCACGCAAAGGTGTGAAGAAGGCAGCGCGCTGAGTGTCACGCTTCTGTTAGACTGAAGCAGGAAATGCGCCCGTAGCTCAGCCTGGATAGAGCGTTTGCCTCCGGAGCAAAAGGTCAGAGGTTCGAATCCTCTCGGGCGTACCAATCTCAGCTGTAACTTGTTGAAGATCAAAGTCTACGGACGTCGATTACAAAATCCTCCGCTTCCGCGAGTTCGGCCCGACTTGGGCCAGTTTTTGTGGCGTGGTTGGCCCAAAAAAGCTGCCCTAAGCAAACTTTTTTCTCGAACTGGCGTGGCTAGCGAAGCGGGATTCTGAGAATGCGGTTCGTCCACTCCTCAGATTCCGAGGCGCACCAGATCAGCACGAGTTCGTCGATGGCTTCCGCAACCAGTAGACGCTGTGGCACCAGAATGACGCCTGGGCTGGACCCGGCCGTCTGAAGGAACTCGCCAAAGTGCCGCGGCATGGTCTGGAAATCATGCGAAACAAGGATCCGATTGTGCTCGGCCGCGAGCGCCAGCACCTCGGGATCGGGGACACCCTCCAGGTCTGCCTCGTTCGCGGGGAGGAAGTCCATCATGGGTTCTCTGCGTAGGCACCCGGCAACGATCCCTTCGTTGAGATCGGCATCCGCCAAAAAGCGGATCATTTGTTAGCGCCGTGCGAGCAGTTGCTGGCGCGCCCGCTCGAGCTTCTCCTTTAGAAGGGGAGGAGCTGAGTGCGTTCTTGTGAATTCGTCCTCGACGCGCTCGCGTTCGGCGATGTCCTTTTCGACCTCTTCCTTGGCACCCAGGTAGAAAGTGATAGCGCCGTAAACCTGCTCGAGGCTGAGGGTCGGGTAATGGGATCGAATGGCTTCAGGTAGTTCTCCCTGCCGGAATTCCCGCACCAAGTGGGCGAGCGGCACACGACTCCCAACGAGATACAAGCTGCCATCTCGGCGTTCGACGAATTCCTTAATCATAAGCACGCCCAGCTTCAGTTTACCCAAGGGACGAGTAGCGTGTTCTTTCTCTCCCAAATAGTTCGCCCACACAGCTAACGCTCGCGCCCGCCAACCGTGAATGAAGATCCGATTGATCGCCTCGGTCAAAATCAAGCTGCGCGGCACGTCAACCTTGTGGAACTCTGCGGGCAGAGTAGCATCGCATCGAGCAAAAACGGCGCGTTAGCGCTCGAGCGCCCGGTGCAACACAGAAGCTGCTGTTCGCAACTCCTCCTCCCGCGTGAGGCAATCGGGGCACAGGCGCAGCCATTCCCCGCGTGCATCGGTAATGACATTGCTCTTTGCCATCTTCCTCGCAAGATCGCTGGCGTTCTTATGCCGGATAGAGAGGAACGCGCCGTGGCCGGCATCGCCGCCGATTGCGTCGATGCCTGCATCGGCAAGATAGCGCTTCAGCCGGTTGAGCTGCTGCCGCCCATAGTCACGGAGCCGCTCGACACCCAAGGCCAGCGTCAAGAGCTGCCCACTGCGTGCTTGATAGTACGTCAGCACAGGAGGCGTCGATTCGAGAAAGGCGTCGCCACCGGCACGCAGCAATGGTGGATCAGGCCGCTCATAGCCGAACATATTTTCACGGGCGAACCAACCTGTGTCGAGCGGGCGCAAGCCGCCGGCAAGGACTTCCGGCGAGAGATATAGAAAACACGCGCCGGGGCCACCGCGAAGATACTTGTAGCTACCGCCAATCATGAAATCGGCTCGCATGGCCGCGACATCCACAGGAAAGACGCCGATTGCGTGATAGGAATCCACCAACAGCCTTGCGCCGATCGCGTGACAGGCATCGGCGAGTTGTTCCAGATTCTGCACGACGTGTCCGTTCATGAACATCACCTGGGAAATTACGACAAGGTCGATCCCTGGGCGTAGATGCTCGACCATTCTTGCCTCGGCTTCTACCCAGTGCACTTCGATGCGTCCGAGCGATGCGTACTGTTTCAGCAGCAGGTCGATAGAATCGAATTCTCCGCGCGTGCTCAAGACGCGCGGCCTCCCAGGTAGCGCATTCAACACCGCACGCAGGCCCTGTCCGGCGGATGTTTTCGGCACAATGCAATCGGTACGCGGAGCCTGGATGAGTTGGGCAATGCGGGTCCGAAACGCTTCCTGTTCTGTCAGCCAGGCATCCCATGCGTCGCCGAGCTTTGTTTCCCAAAGCTGGGTTGCTTCGCGCACGTCGTCCGCCATCTCATCGAGTGGGCGGCCCAGTGAATGATTAGCGAGGTAAATGTGATCCCCGGCCAGCACGCGGGAAAACAACGGCGCAATGTGCTGCCGGACAGAATCCTCTGTAAGCGCGCTGGGGCCGAGGCGTGCGATGGCTTCGTCTATCCGACGGCTCATCGCTGCTTCAGTCCTGTGCGGACGGCAAACAGTTCGGGGAAAAAGGTCAGTTCTAACGCTCGACGCAGAAAGCCAACGCCGGATGAGCCTCCGGTGCCAGGGCGAAATCCAATTATGCGCTCGACGGTTTTCACGTGGCGAAAGCGCCAGAGCTGGAAGTACTCCTCCACATCTACGAGCTTTTCGCACATCTCATATGCATCCCAGTGTTCGCGTGGGTGCTCGTAGATATGCCTGAAGACTTCCACCAGCTCCTCATTTTTCTGATAAGGCTCGGACCAGTCGCGCTCAATGCAAGCCTGGGGAACAGCAAGGCGCCGCCGCGCGAGATGCCGCAGAAATTCATCGTAGAGGCTGGGCGACTCGAGCGTCTGCCGCAAGTCCTGATGGATCTCCGGCGTATGGATAAAGACTTGAAGCGTATCCCGATTCTTGTTTCCTAAAAGAAACTCCAACTTGCGGTACTGATAGGACTGAAAGCCCGAAGCATGTCCGAGCACTCCGCGGAATTCCATGTATTCGGATGGAGTGAGTGTTTCCAAAACGGCCCACTGTTCAAAGAGCTGCATCTGGATCAGTTTGGCGCGCGACAGAATCTTGAAGCAGGGATCGAGCTGGTCCTGCTGCACAAAACGGATCGCTGCCTTCAGCTCATGGATCAGCTGCTTCATCCAGAGTTCCGCAACCTGATGCTGGATGATGAAGAGCATTTCGTCGTGGTGCGGCGGTTGAGAAAGCGGCCGCTGTTGTGAGAGCAGATCATCCAGGCAGAGGTAACCTGTATAGCTCATCCGATCCTTGAAATCGGTGACGATGCCAGCTTCCAACGGCCGCTGGTTCTTTTCCGGCGAGGATCTCTTTTGCATCTCTTCGTTCTCCTTCACACCGGCTTGCGTGCCACTACCCAGTATTGACCTCTCGGCCACCGGTGATCAGCATTTTCGATTGTTGAATCCAGGCGGGCCCCCGGATATCATTGCGGATCACCAAGGTTGGTGAGCGCAAGCAGGCGAGTGGCGCCGAGTTGCTGAGCATCGAGTGCGAGTGACCGGCTCAGTTCCCGAATGGCCGCGTGGCGCGACCGACCCGGTGCCATCAACAACACGAGCGCGAATCCATCCCACGGCATAGAGACGAAGCTGAGTCTTTCAACACCAGTCTAAGCCGCTGCCAGCATCGCGATGTGAAGCGTTTCAAGAAGAGCGAATCGAAGAACAGCGACGGCGAATTTCCAATCCGGCTAAGACCAGCGCGGCGAATGGCCAGAGCGCCGGCTCGGGGATCTCCTGGATCGTAATATCGGTCAGGTTGATAACACTGCCTTGGGAACCCTCTTCGGTGTATTGGATGCAGGGGCAGGCGTAGAAATTGTACTGATCCGGGCCGACGGAGAA
>DASQVJ010000500.1:0-3631 GCA_035640835.1 Bryobacteraceae bacterium | reverse complement strand
GCATCATATGCCGTGGGGGACAGGTCGAGAGCCCTTTGCAAATCGGTCAGTTTCGTCTTTTGCTCCGCATTCAGAACGTTCAGCGCCGACTGACGATAGGGAGAGTTCGGTACAGCGTTGCGAGCCTGCTTCTGGAGGTTCCGGAGCTCGATTGAGAGCTGGCCGATTCTCACAGCATCGTTGGAACCGCTTTCGAGGAGATTGTTCAGCTCAACGCTCTTTTCGCTAATTTGTCTCCAGATCAACTGGTCGGCATCCATCTTGTTCTTCTGATTCTGCCGCAGACTCTGCAATTGCGGATCGGTCAGATTCAGGTACCTCTTCAGGTTGTCATATGTGGGTTCCGGGACCGGCAGCACTACTGCCGAATTCCCGTCGGTACCCGGCGTGGTTGCGGCTGGAGCTGTACCAACGTTACCTCCCGCGTCCTGCGCAAGGACTGTCGCAGCTCCAAGTGCGAAATAAAGAATGAATCGCTTCACAAGCTCTCCTTTGTCCGGCTGGAAACCGGTGTTCTGTTTTGCACCTGCTAAGACCTCTGAGGTCCTGCTTTTGCGACGGCGCCGGCGAAAATTCGTAAAGCTTCGGCGACGTATCAGACGTTAGGGGCTAATAATACGGCGAGCTTGCCTTGCTACTGCGTTGACGTTTTGGGGCCGGGAGTAATGGAGCCTCCGGCCCAAGGCGCGGAAGCTCCGGCGGGTTGGAAAGATGGAGGACTAACGATTCGAACTCTTCTTGCGACGCAAGACTCCGAACGTGAGAGCACCGAGGGCAGCCGACATCATCGTCAGCGTGGACGGCTCGGGAACCGGGTTGATGGCGAAGTTCGAGGCGGTGAAGTTTGCCATCGCCGCCTGACCGGCTGTGCCGTTGAAGTTCTCTGTAAAGCGCGCAAGGACCTTTAAGTCCGAAGTGTTGTCATTGAGATTCGTCGAATAGACCAGACGAGGCAGGTTCAAGGCGGTATTGAAGTAAATGAAGAATCCTGCGCCGTCAGTCGTGATTTGATTGGCAATCAGGTCGGCTGCGCCGCCGGCAGCCAAAGGTGTTGGGAAGCTCAGCAGAACGATCATGTTGACGTTGCTGGTCGGGAGGCTTTCGACCGGGCCGCTCGCAAACAAAATACTAGGTCCCACATTGAAGACAGCCTGGTCAAACACGATGGTGTCCGAAGCTATCGAGAAGTTGGGAATAGATATCTCGTTCATGATGACCTGCCGTCCCGGTGTCGTGAGAGCAGTCGTTCCTGCAAACGGATCGGTGTTGAAAGTGAAGGTAGTGGCGATGCCAGAGTTGCTGAAGGTCAACACTGTAACTGCCATAAAGAGTAGTGAATTTCGCATTGCGCTTCCTCCTGATTTATTTGCTCTTAGCTGACAAATAACGAAATTGAACTCAATCGCGTTTGGAAATCTCTCCAATTCCGAGTCCTCGCCGAACGGGTGATCCGCCTAACGCAAAAGATGCAAACACACTTAACCCCGAAAACGCGGCGAGTCTAAGCCAATGATGCCGTACAAAATTCTGTGGGGTCAGCCTCAACCGTTACCTTGCGTCTGTAAGAAACATCGTAACGGGGACCTAACTTGTTCGAACGAATTAAGTGAGACGGTTTTGTTGCTTTCCGTTAGCAATTACGACAACGGCTTACTTGCTCTTGTCTGTCACATCACATCAACGGGAGAAAGCTCCGCTCCGTTGACAGGAACTCAGATCGTGGACTAGTGTGGTCGTATATCGTCGGCCAGAGCATGTCCGGCGGCTTGGTGGACCGACGAGCATGCGAAAAACACTCTTCTGGATTCATCTCACTGCTGGGCTCACGGCAGGTGTCGTGATCCTGACCATGTCGATTACTGGTGTCCTGCTCATGTACGAGCGACAGGTAATCGAGTTTGCGGACCGGCAGTTTCGGTCTACGATTGACGGCCACAGGTTGCGTGCCGAGAATCTGCTTCAAATGGTAGATACTCAAGTTGGCGCTCGACCGGACTCCCTCACGCTCCACGCCGAAGCAGACGCTGCTGCCGAAGTAACCGTCGGGACGCGTGTTGTGTACGCCGATGCCTATTCGGGCAAGGTGCTCGGCGAAGGTTCACGCCAGGTTCGGCGATTCTTTCGGGTCGTGACGGATTGGCACCGTTGGCTGGCTTTCGAGGGTCCTCAGCGCGCCACAGCTCGATCGATTACCGGGGCGGCGAATCTCCTCTTGATGGGGCTTGCGCTGAGTGGCCTGTTCCTCTGGTTACCTCGCAACTGGACATGGAGCAAACTGAGACCCGTGCTCTGGTTCCGCGGCGGTCTTTCTCCCAAAGCGCGCGACTTCAACTGGCACAACGTGATTGGATTCTGGTGCGCTCTGCCTTTGCTCGTGATCACCGCTGGTGCAGCGGTCATCTCCTTTCCTTGGGCAACGAACTTGGTGTATCGCCTCACCGGCACCGAACCTCCGCCGCCGGCCGCTCGGCCCCAAAATGGGCATCGTGACGAAACGAAGCCAAAATCCCTCGCCTGGTCGGGGCTCGATCGTGCCTGGAAGCAGGCTGAGACGACCGTGCCAGGGTGGAACACAATCACATGGCGGTATTCACCGAGTGACCGCATAACGTTGGCGATTTCTGAGTCGCACCGGGGCCGTGTAGATCTTCGGTCGACGCTAACCGTCGACGGCAACAGCGGAGAAGTGGTCTCGCATGAGAAGTTCTCAGACTACAACCGAGGTCGCCAGTCGAGGATGTGGTTGCGATTCCTACATACCGGTGAGTCCCTGGGCGTCGCTGGACAAACGATCGCCGGCATTGCTTCTGCGGGTGGCGCCGTCCTCGTGTGGACGGGGCTGTCGCTCGCGTTACGTCGTTTCCGCAGTTGGCTGGAGAGCCGAAGCCGTCGCCCGGCCAACGCCCAGGTGCAGTCGGAAGTTTCGTCGTAGAAGCTCGGCAGATGCGCATCGGGCTGATCTCGGACACTCACGCTTATCTTGATCCGCAGGTCTTCCAATATTTCGAGCAGTGTCAGGAGATTTGGCATGGTGGAGATTTTGGTGCACTCGGGGTGCTCGAACACCTCGAGGCGTTTCGTCCGACGCGCGGAGTGTTTGGGAACATCGACGGGCCCGATGTGCGTTTTCGCGTGCCCGAGGATTTAGAGTGGGACTGCGAGGGCGTACGTGTCTACATGACCCACATCGGCGGATATCCCGGCCGCTACGACAAGCGTGCGAAGCGTGAAATCGAGCGTCGCAGGCCAGGGCTGTTCATTTGTGGGCACTCACACGTGGCTCGCGTGATGCGCGACCCGCGGCTTCAATTGTTGCACATGAACCCGGGTGCGGCGGGCAACTCCGGATGGCACACCATGCGCACCATCATGAGGTTCACCATCGAAGCGGGTGACATCGGCGGTGTCGAACTCATTGAGTTGGGGCCGCGAGGCAAGACCATGAGCTAGAGTGTCGGTCGGCGCTTGCCTTCGAAGGTCCGATACGGCGGTGGCAGAAAATCGTTCGTGGAGTCCATCCAGTTGCCGAGCCGCGCAAGCAGATCTTCCTGCAGCGCCTGATGCTCGGGCTTGCCTGCAAGATTGGTTAGCTCCTTAGCATCGGCTTCGAGGTCGTAGAGTTCGAGCATAG
>DASQVJ010000499.1:0-5185 GCA_035640835.1 Bryobacteraceae bacterium | reverse complement strand
ACGCGAAACTCGCTCACAGCTTCGGTCATCGCTCGTACAGCGCTGTTGAATGCATATCCCGTGTGCTGGTCGTTGACATCGATTCCGTCCAGCGTGACGTTCGCCTGATCGCTGCGAGAGCCGTTCACGGCACCATTGCGCTGGTCAGCATCGGCCTCACCAAAGTTGGTTCGGAAAATCACGTTGGTGTCGCTCGTATAGGCAACGCCTGGCTGCAGGCTCAAGAGCGCGGTTACGTTTCTTCCTTCGAGTGGAAGCTGTGTAATCTGCCAACTGTTGAAAGAGTTGCCGATGGTGGCGTCCGTGGAGTTCAGCGGCGAAGCTTCCGCTGCTACCGACACGCTCTCGGTGGTTGCTGCGACCGTGAGAGTGACATTGATCGTGACCGGTGTCTGCACCGGTACGTCGATTGCTTTGCTCTCGTACGGCGCAAAGCCGGGCTGACTGACAGCCAGGTTGTACCGGTCAGGGCTGAGCGCCGGAAACAGGAAAACGCCTTCCTGGCTCGTCGTCGTTTCTCGCGTCGCACCGTTTGTAATGTTGGTCAGTCGTACAGTAGCGCCGGGAACGATGCGCGCCTGTTGATCCGTGACTACGCCCGAGAGCCGGGACAAGTTCTGCTGCGCCACGACCGGGAAAGTCAATATGACGAGGGCCACAATAAGGATAAGGCGAGACATCATAGCGTTCAGTAGTGGAAGAGTACCTACGGGCACGTGGTTGCGAAGAGAATAAACACGCGTGCGGCTGGTCTCGAGCAACAGACGGGAAGGCGGGCAGAGTGAGCGGAAGCGGCGATCCCTTTGAGGGCTCCAGGAACGCCGCTCTCCGATATCAGATGGAGTCTAGCAGGGGATAAACATCGTTACCCGGATGTAGCCTGCCGCTTCTTTGGCTGCGACGGCCGGGACGAACATTGCACTCGCCATGGTGTCGGTCGGCGCACGCAACTGCTCCGTCCGAGTATTGCCCAGGGACGTGAGGATCTTGCGCATCTCGGCACCAGCGCAGGCGCGACCGCGGGTATCAAGGAGTGTGTTGTCGAGCTTCGAACGAAGTTCCCGAACGGTATCGCCCGACCACGAGATCTTGGTGAGCGCCTCTCCGCTCCTCTCGTAGTAGTACACATCGGCCCCGCTTGCCGTCTCGATCATCAGCATATGCACTCGGCCCGAGCGGGAGCCCGCGAGTTGATTCTCGATGTGACGAATCTCGCGATTTACATCCGAAGCTTTCCCATAGAACGTGTGGCTCACGACCCCTTTCAGGTCGCAAGAAGGCACAGGAGCAGGTGTTGTTTCCGCGGCGGCCAATACAGCGGCCAACGTAATCAGTAACAATGTTTTTGCCATAATTCTAAACTCCTTTTCGAAAGCAGTCGGCCCGTTTTGTGACACGGGTGCGGCTATTATGCGGAAGGTCATTTCATATCCGCCGACATTTTCAATCCGGTGGCCTTCTTTTGCGTGCGGACGGCTTGCCTCTCTGGATCAGCGGCGGATCAGCGGCAACTTCTGTTGCCGGAACAAACGCCCGTCGTCCCAAGACAAACGCCAGCGTTCTCTTGACGTGGTCCGGCCGTATCCGCTCACGAGACAATTGAGCCCGCTCGCTTCGCCTGAAGGTCCATTGGTCGCTGATGACTCACCCAAACCATTCTTGAGGATTAGGCTCAACTCTCAAGCCATGCTGGAAGCACAGAACCTCTCGAAGTCGTATAACGGAACCGCCGCGCTGCAGGACCTGAACCTGCATGTCGCCGCCGGGGAGGTATTTTGCTTGCTCGGCGCAAATGGCGCCGGCAAGACGACCACCATCAACCTCTTCCTGAACTTCATCGAGCCAACCGGGGGATCGGCAATCGTCAACGGTCTCGACGTGACCAAAGCGCCGCTCGAATCGAAGAAATACTTGGCCTACATCCCCGAGCAGGTGATGCTGTATCGCAATCTCACCGGGGTCGAGAACCTTGAGTACTTCACGGCTCTTGCGGGTTGTGAAAAGTATTCGCGCGCCCAACTCCTGGGTTTTCTTCGTGACGCGGGCCTACAGGAGGACGCTGCCGACAAACGAGTCGGCTCGTACTCGAAGGGCATGCGGCAGAAGGTTGGCATTGCGATCGCGACGGCGAAAAACGCCAAGGCGCTACTTCTCGACGAGCCGACATCCGGGCTCGATCCCAAAGCTTCGAACGAGTTTTCCGAGTTGCTGAAGCGTCTCAGCGGCAGCGGCGCCGCCATCCTGATGGCCACTCACGATCTGTTTCGCGCGAAAGAGACAGGTACACGGGTCGGCATCATGAAACACGGCCGGTTGGTCGCCCAGATGCGCACCGAGGAGATCGGCCACACGGACCTCGAGCGACTTTATCTCGAACACATGCACGACTAAGGCGAAGAGGAGGGTCGAATGATCCGCACAGTAGCGCGCAAAGAAATGCTGGAAATGATCCGCGACGGACGTTTCCGCTGGACCGCCGTAATCACGCTAGGCCTGCTGCTGGGAGCCCTCGCCCTAGGCTGGCAACATTATCGCGACGTGGCAGCCCAGCATGCCGCCGCCCGCCAGGAGACACGCGCACAGTGGCTGAAACAGGGCGAGAAGAATCCTCACTCCGCCGCTCACTACGGTGTCTACGCGTTTAAGCCGAAGATGCCTTTGTCGCTCGTCGACCCTGGAATCGATCCGTACGTCGGCGTTGCAGCCTGGCTGGAAGCGCATAAACAGAACGAGTTCAAATTCAAACCCGCCCAGGACGCGACTGCGTTGCAGCGTCTCGGTGAGCTGACGGGCGCCACGGTTCTGCAATTGTTGATGCCGTTGATGATCATCCTGCTCACGTTCTCGGCGTTCGCTTCGGAGCGTGAGATGGGCACGTTGCGCCAACTGCTCAGCTTGGGTGTCAAGCGTTCGGACCTCGCATGGGGAAAGGCTCTCGGCATCACGTATGCGCTCGGGCTGCTTCTGGTGCCCGCTACAGTGATCGGTGTCGTCGGACTGGCGGTCACTTCTGAAAACGGAGCGCTCGCCATGAGCATGCCCCGCATGGGTCTGATGATGCTCGGATATCTGCTCTACTTCGCCGCCTTTCTCGGCGTTTCTCTCGCGGTATCCGCCAGATCCCGCTCGTCTCGAGTGGCCCTGATCGCGCTCTTGGGGTTCTGGATCTTCAACGGTCTGATTGCTCCCAAGGCGGTCACGGATCTGGCACGCGCAATGTATCCGACTCCATCCGCTCTCCAGTTCGCACGCGAGGTCGAACATGACATCGAGAATGGGATCGACGGTCACAACCCGTTGGATACTCGCACCGAGCAACTCAAGGCGCAGCTCCTCAAGCAGTACAACGTGGACTCGGTTGAGAAACTTCCTGTCGACTTCACTGGAATCCGCCTGCAGGCCGGCGAGGAGTATGGTAACCAGGTTTTCGACAAACACTTCAGCGAGCTCTGGGATACTTACGCTCGGCAGCAGCGCGTGCACGAGATAGCGAGCCTTGTCGCGCCCGCGCTTGCGATTCGATCCGTCTCCATGGGCCTTGCCGGGACAGATTTTGCGCAGCACGCAGATTTCGCGAAGGCCGCTGAAGAGCACCGCAGGCTCATCAACCGCGAAATGAACATGAACCTGGCGCACAATGCCAAAGGCAAGACGGTATATATGAGTGGTCCGGAACTGTGGGAGAAGATCCCGGACTTCAATTACGTTGCTCCTAACCTTGGCTGGGTGCTCGGCAAACAGACCCTTAGCTTCTCCATGCTGCTGCTCTGGCTCGGCGCAGCGATCGTGATTGCCGCAATGTCCGCGCGAAGTCTGCAGGTGAACTGATGCTGGGCCTGATTGCAAAGAACGACTGGCGGAACCTTCGTGCGGACAAGACGCTCTGGGCCGTAGCGGCCCTGCTCTGTTGCACGATTCTGTATGGCGTCTACAACGGTGCGTCATGGGTACGATTCCAGAAAAACACCATCGCTGCAGCGCTCGCTGACGAAGGTGAACGCCATCGAGCCGTCAAGCAAGGCATCGACGACGCCAACGCCGGTAGAACGTCACCTCCTGCATTCCGGGATCCGCGCAATCCGTACGCAGTTGGTTACCGGCTTGGTTCGCGTTATGCCACCATGCCTCCCGCACCGCTGGCACCCCTGGCTGTAGGTCAGAGCGATCTGCTTCCCTACTACTTCCGCGTGACGGTAAACAGCCGCGACACGCTACTCGGGAACGACGAAATCGAGAATCCGGTGCACCTGCTTAGCGGACGCTTCGATCTCGCATTCGTGATCATCTACCTGTTTCCTCTCGTCATCCTTGCGATCAGCTACAACCTGATCTCGTCGGAGAAGGAGGACGGCACGCTTTCGATGACGCTATCGCAACCGGTCGGCATCCGAACCCTCGCGATGGGCAAGATCGGATTTCGTGCGCTGTTCGTTTTGTCTTTGGGCGCCGCTCTTTCGTTGACCGGTGCGCTCCTGAGCGGGATCAACCTCACGGACGAAGGCACCATCATGCGACTGTTGTTGTGGATCGCGGTCGTCACGGCCTACGCGGCGTTTTGGTTTGGGGTTGCCGTTGCAGTGAATGCCCTTGGGCGCAGTTCTGCGACCAATGCGTTAGCGCTCTCGGGACTGTGGCTCGCTTTCGTGCTGCTCATTCCCGCTTTGCTCAACGTCAGCGTGAAGACGCTGCATCCCGTACCCTCGCGCGTTGAGATGATTCAGGCGATGCGGCGCGCCTCGGATGAAGTCACAGCGGAGCGAAGCAAGCTGATGGCCCAGTTCCTCGAGGATCACCCTGAGCTTGCACCTGCAGCCAATGCGGACACCAATGCTCAATACGCCATCCGGGTGGTTAGCATGACCGAGGAGCTCGAGCGCCGCATTCAACCCGTGCTGACGAGCTTCGATGATCAGATTTCGCGCCAGCAGCAGCTCGTTGATCGATACCGTTTCATCTCGCCGGCTGTCCTGACACAGGCCGCTTTGTACGATCTCGCCGGCACCGGTGTGGGCCGCTACAAACACTTCCTGAAGCTTGCCGGCGAGTACCACCAGCAGTGGCAAGCGCACATCCAGCCGAAGATGGTGCAGACAGTCAAGTTGACGACTGCAAACATCGACGAACTGCCTCGGTGGGAATGGCGTGAAGAAAGCACCGCGTCTGTTCTGGGGCGTGTCTGGGGCAA
>DASQVJ010000498.1:0-3063 GCA_035640835.1 Bryobacteraceae bacterium | reverse complement strand
AGGCGCTTGCGGCGCCCGCGCTGTTGAATCCCCTCTATCCCGCCGCGCAACTTCTGCCGTTATTGCGAGAAGTAGCCCCGCGCGCCGCGATCTGCACACCGGCCACTCATGACGTGATGGACAGCCTCAGACACGATCTGTCTATTCCCGGCTTGGTCTGCCTCGGGCACGATCTTACAGTCCCGGATCTGATAGCCGAGACCGAAGTACCGATTCGCATGCGGGCTGCCACGTCCACCGATTCAGGAGCGCTGTTTTTCAGCGGCGGCACCACTGGACTTCCCAAGGCTGTCGAGCACACTCACGGCCGCCTGATCCACTCACTGCGCGGTTTTGAGCACCTGTTTCCGTCGCCCAGCGATCATGAAGTCTTCCTTGCCATAGCGCCCTTCACTCACATATATGGCTTTATGATGGGCGTGCTTTTTCCAATCTTGGTCCGTGTTGAGACGGTGATTGCGGAACGTTTCCAACCGGAGCAAATTGTCGAGCTTCTCGAATGCCACCACGTGACCTATTTTGGCGGCGGACCGCCGGCCATCTATGCCGGAGTCCTGGCGGCAAGCAACCTGGCTAGCGCCGATCTTTCGGCCCTCAAGGTGTGTCCGGGCGGCGGGGCGCCGTTTCCCATCGAACTTATCGACCGTTGGCGGCGCGCCACGGGGCTGCAGATTCGCGATTGCTACGGCATGACGGAAATCGCGCCGATCAGCGGCCCATCTGAGGAGTCAGAAATCCGGCCCGGTTCAGTCGGTAAACCCGTGCCGGGATGCGAGGTACAAGTCGTGGACCTGGACAATGGGGCGCGCTTACTGCCGAGCGGCGAGCGGGGAGAACTGCGAGTCCGCGCTCCGCAGATGATGACCCGCTATCGCAACCGACCCGAAGAGACAGCTCAAACCATTCGCGATGGCTTCATCTACACGGGTGATATTGGCTACCTGGACGAGGATGGCTTTCTATTTATCACCGGTCGCAAGAAAGACGTGGTGTTTGTGAAGGGCTTCAACGTCTTCCCACGAGAAGTCGAAGAGGTGATCTACACTTACCCGAAGGTTGCCATGGTGGGCGTCCTCGGTGTGCCGGATGCGCGCAGTGCGGGCGAGCGCCTCGTCGCCTTCGTCGTGCCGCGCGCGGGCGAAACGATCGAGGAGGCGGAGATCCGGGCGCATTGCGCGTCGCGGCTGGTCACGTACAAATGCCCGGCCGAGGTACGGGTGGTCGAGCAATTACCCATGACAAGCGCTCGGAAATTGGATCGCGCTGCGCTGCGTCAGGCTGTCTCGGCCGGACAATCATTGCCCCCGAAGCTCGATGACGGAGTTCCGGCGGGTTCTGCCCAATCGAAGTAGAAGGAGAAACGCTGTGAGATGTATCGAAGACCCCAAATTACAAGGCTCGAGCGATGCCCGCATGGTCAATCAAGGATTCGACCTCTCGAATCAGGTCGCGGTCGTGACCGGCGGCGGCCGTGGAATTGGACGCCAGATCGCTCTTGCCCTCGCCGACGCAGGAGCTTCAGTCGCGGTGGCAGCGCGCTCTGCCGATCAGGTTCAGACGACAGCCGACATGATCACACGCCTGGGCGGCCGTGCCATGGCCGTGTCCGTCGACGTGACGGACGAGACCGGTGTGCGGCAAGCGATCGCGACGGTACAAGACAAGCTCGGAGCCGTGACACTGCTGGTCAACAATGCCGGCGTAACAGGACCGGTTGGCCCGACCTGGGAGCTAAGCGCCACCGAGTGGTGGCGAACAATGGAGGTCAACCTTCTGGGCGTTCTCCTCTGGGTGGACGCGGTACTTCCGGGCATGCTGGCACGTCATCGCGGACGAATCGTCAACATGACAAGCCGTGCAGGCGCTTATCGCTGGCCCCTTTACTCTGGGTATTCAGTCTCCAAAAGCGCAGTGATCAAGTTGACTGAGAACCTCGCGCTGGAACTGCAGAATAAGGGGATCGCAGTATTTGCGGTGCATCCAGGCCTTGTCCGCGCAGGCATGACGGAGCTGGCTCTAAACAGCGAGGATGCACCCGACTCTCCGGCGGGCAAGGTGGCGGCCTGGGTCCGGAAGGAAATTGCTGCGGGGCGCGACCTTCCGCCGGAGCGCATCGGCAACCTGGTCGTTGAACTCGCCAGTGGCCTTGGTGATGTTCTGACCGGCCGGTACATCGACGCGCACAACGAGCTAACGGACTTGCTGGCGCGCGCTGAGCAGATCCGCGAAGCCGACCTGTACATGTTACGGGTTCGAGACGCGGCGACTCAGAGCTGAGCAAATTGGTCAGGTGAAAGCGGAGTTGCTTTACTGACTGGGCAGACTACTACGACGGACTGACCTCGCGGAGTACTGCTTTGGCGGCGCACTTCGAGGAATGGGGCGAACTCTGAACGATATCTCGCAGCGGATTTGCGAGAAGACTTACGAAGACTCGATTGAAAAGAGAGCACCAAACAAATCATTCAATGTTAGGAGACAACATGTCAGCAGCATTTCCAGAGCGAGTGCGAAGTAACCAGACACGGCTAACTTCAGAATTGAAATCACAGTACGACTTTATTGTTTGCGGATCCGGCAGTTCGGGTTCCGTGGTGGCGCGCCGGCTCGCGGAGAACCCCGAAGTCAACGTTCTCCTGCTTGAGGCAGGCGGCGATGACGACTTGCCGCCTGTGATGGAGGGCGAATCAATGGCCTCTCAATCTTGGGAGCGAACGAGACTGGGGTTTTCAAGGGCAACCAAATCCGCATATCAATGGCAGGTCGATCTCTTTCTCGATGGGGAAGGTTCTTGGCGGAGGCTCGAGCATTAACGTGATGGCATGGGCTCGCGGACATAAGAGCGACTGGGACTTCTTTGCTTCGGAAGCTGGCGATCCCGCATGGAACTATGAATCGGTTCTGCAAATCTACCGCCGCATTGAGGACTGGCATGGTGCGCCCGATCCCAATCATCGCGGAACCGGTGGACCCGTCTTTGTTGCACCGCCCGCCAATCCTAATCCGCTCGCTCCTGCCACCGTTGAAGCAGCACGTTCAGTTGGAATTCCAACGTTCGAGAAT
>DASQVJ010000497.1:0-4432 GCA_035640835.1 Bryobacteraceae bacterium | reverse complement strand
CGAAACCGGCGGCAGGTATCCGAAGATCTCGTCCATGTACAGGAGAGCCCGCAGGCTCGTCGTGCCCGACTGCTGACGCGTCCAGCTCAGGACTTCGTTCAACAATAGCGACACGAAGAACATCCTCTCGGAGTCGCCGAGATGCGCGATCGAAAGTATCGAGATCCGAGGTTTGCCTTCAGGCGTTCGCAGCAGCTTGCCCACCTCCAGCGGTTCGCCGTGCAACCAGGCTTCGAAGCCGGGCGACGCAAGCAGGTTATTCAGAGCCATCGCGAGCTTAAAACGATCGCTCGACGAGTAAAACGACTCCAGGTCCAGCACGCCGATCTTCTGGAACGGCGGCTCTTGCACAAGATGAATCACCTTGGCGAGATCGAGTTGCATACCGTCTCGCCAACAAGTGTCGAAAATGTTTGAGAGCAGCACGTGTTCGCGGCTGTTCACCGGATCTGCATCCATTCCGAGCAGAGAGAGCAGTGCCGTCGCTGTCGTGGCCACACGATCGCGCAGCAGCTCCCGATCGTCCATGATGTCCGGAGATGCGGAGAACGACTTGACGATGCTCAGCTCGAGTCCTGCGCTTGACCCCGGTGTGTAGACCGCGAAGTCAGCCGCGTCTCTCAAGCGGGCGATTCGCGCCCCGTCTTGACCCCATTTCGCGAGTCCCTCGGTCCATGTCTGGGCCTGATTTGCCGCAAACTCGTCAAAAGAAACACCCTGCTGCTGTGCTTCGTCTTCGTTGATCCACGGCCGGAAATCCTCCGGTCGCAAATCCGGGAATTGCAAGAGTAAGTTCGACAGGTCGCCTTTAGGATCGATGAGGATTGCCGGGATGCCGTCGATCGCAGCTTCTTCCAGCAGCGAAATGCAGAGACCCGTCTTGCCGCTGCCAGTCATGCCGACGCAGACGGCATGCGTCACCAGATCTTTACTTTCGTAGAGGAGGGGTTGCTTGTCCTGAACGGTTCGCCCGAGATAAAACACCCCGAGCTTCTCGAAATCTTGCATCGCTAATCAGCATACCCGCCCTTTGCGGATTTGCGGACTATCGCGCTAGGCGCCCTCGGGTCCGGGTCCATCATGTTTCGGACCAGCGCCCGGCTCCACGCGGATTCTCGGGCCACGCCCCGGCACGCCTGGTCCGGGCATTCGCTTCTGCAATTCGCGCCACTGCTGCACCGTGAGCACGCCTCGTAGGCGCGCATTCATCACGGCGAATGCCCGCGACAAATCACCACGAGCCGTCGCTAGTCGCTCTGACAATGCGACTGCCCGGTTCACATCGTAGTTTTCGTCATCGAACAGATCTTCCAACTCGCCCTCGATCTTCTCAACACCTGCGCGAAGGTCAATCAGCTTCGTACGATACTCGCGTGTGATTTCACGAATGTGCTTTTGCTGATCGTCACTCAAATTGAGATCACGGGATATGGGCATGTCCCACCACGGGATCATGCTGCGCCTCATCTGTCCAAAGGACAACGACGCGAACACCGTGGTGATGAGCAAAATTCGAATCATTCAGTGACTTTACCCGATCCGTCCTGCTCGAACAGCGCGCGCATTGGCTTTCCAGCGCGGGGTTCGTGCTCACTCACAATCGCCGAGATCTCCCTGTAGAATTCCGCGTCCGACACTCGCTCCGTCGCCGGACGCGCTCCCGTTTCAGAGCCCGAGTTCGTCTGACGCAGCGAATCCACGTTCCACACAATCACAAGTGCCGCGGCAACCGCCGCAACAGCAGAGGCGATTCGAAGAGTCCATGAACGGTTCTGGTTCGATTCAATTCGGCCGTAGATGCGTTGGCGCTGTCCCGCCCAGAATGCAGCAGCCTCCACGTTGGACGGCTCAGTCGATTCCGCGCGACGACGCTGCATAGCCCGCAACCGCTCGGAGCACAACAAGCACTCCTGAACGTGCTCCCGTTCCTTGACCTCAACGCCATACAGATGGCGCACGAGCTCTTCATCTGTCCAATGGCGGTTTACCGGCGACATAAAGATCCCTCAGTTCATTTCTCAGCTTGTCCAACGCACGAAACATATGCGACTTCACGCTGCCGACTTCCAGCTCGAGAATGTCGCTTATCTCCTCAATCGTCTTGTCTTCATAGTGCCGTAAAACGAAGACGGCACGCTGCCGCTCGCTCAATCGATCTAACGCTTGATGGATTCGCATCCCGATCTGCGATGCATACAGCTTATCCTCGGCCGACGGTTGCTTGTCCGATGTCCCATCCAGGAACAGCTTCTCTGTCTCCGGCTTCGGACGGCGCTTCCAAAGTTTCCAGCGGCGCGACCTCAATCGGTCGAGGCAAACGTTTACCGCGATGCGGGTGATCCACTTCGCTGGTGCGTCCAGATTTCCCGAGTCGCGATCCCAAGCCAGGTACGCCTTCAGGAACACGTCTTGTGTGGCGCTGTCAGCCTCGTCCCTATCCTGCAGCATGTTCCGGCAGATGTGAAAAACACGACGCTGCTCGCTCCGGACAAGGTGATCAAACTCGTGCGAGCGCACGGCCGCGGATTGCAATGCGACAACCTCCGGGGCTACAGCGCTCATTCACCTACCCATGACGGGTCTCCCTGCCGCAGGATTACAGCAGGCTTATGGAATTATTGGGGAAGAAACTTCGGCCCGTTGTTCTTACTGTGCTCGCTCAGGGCACGAGCGCTGAAAACCGAGGATTCGGCCGGCAATCGTTCCAGGTTACCTTCCTCGATGGGCATCTCATGTTCCACCCAGTTGGACAACGGGATGTTTCGGAAGTACAGCCGCTCCTGCATAATCATCGATTTACGGGTGAGCAAGTGGGACCGGCTTTCGCGCACATAGTGCCTTTCTTCAACCCGGAAATCCAACAGGAACTGATCGAAAGCCTTTCTCTGCGCCGACTCCTCGGCTGCTTTCACCTTGTCCTCAATCTTTTGCTCGATCGCTTCAAGCTGCGCCTTCATGGTAGCGGCTGCCTCGCGCTCTCTGGCAATGGCGACCTCCATTCGGGCCTGCATGATGTAGTAGGACAGGATGGCCGAGCCAGCGGCAACCAAGACCGGTAGCATGATCCAGAGAAACGCGTCCATGGTGACTATATAGCGTAACATCGGCGCACTACCGCGAAAAGTGTAGTCCTACGGGCGGCTTACCTTAATATTTGCCATAAGTTGCTGTAGTCGTCCGTCCAGATTCGCACCTTGTGCAAAACGCGGGGTTTCGGCTGTACGCTCGCCAGGGGGGATTCGCCGAGCACCAATGGGTCAGACGCCAGCAGTACCCAGGTAGTCGAATAGAGATACTCGGCGTCGCCGCCGTCGTCCTCCACTACCAGCATGCGCTTGTCCAACGCTTGCGCGCTTTGCCGTACCACCGGCTCGAGATCCAGGTACTTGTTCGAGACGTGAACTGCCAGAATCCCCTTCGGCTTCAGATGCCGAAAGTAGAGCTCCATCGCCTCGCGAGTCAGCAGATGCATCGGGATGGCATCGCTCGAAAACGCGTCTACGGCGAGTACATCGAATTTCTGCGGCGGCTGCTTCTCCAGGACCAGCCGGGCGTCACCGAGAAAAACTTTCTTCTCTGCCCGGCAGTTCTGGAGATACGTGAACTGCTCCTTGGCGATTTTCAGTGCGAGCGGATTGATCTCGTAGAACTGAAAGGTGTCGCCGGACCGGCAGAACCCCGCCGTCACCCCGGCTCCCAGCCCGACCACTCCCACCTTGACGTATGGCTGTTTCTGCACAGTCCGGATCGCGCGCCCGAGACCTGAGTTCGAACCGTAGTAACTCGTCAGGATGTGCTGCCATCGAGTGTCGAGCAACTGAGCGCCGTGCGTAATGGTGCCGTGTGCCAGCAGCCGCTTCGCGTATTCAGAATCCGACTCTGCTTCGTCGTACACATGCATCGATCCGTAGAAATTGCGGACCAGCAGCCGGTACCTCGACCGGTCGTGCGCCTCTTCGTAGAACTGGTAGGCGGCAACCACGATCAACAACGCCGTAGCGGCGTAACGCACGTGTCCGAGTTCCTCCCACGTCAGCGCCAGCACCAGCAGCCCGCACAGCACAATGCCGATCGGCAGTTCCAGGTTGGTAGAGAAGACGTTAGGTGCCACCATGGCGACAAAGACTCCGCCCAAGGCGCCCCCTGCTGAGAGTGCAAGGTAAAAGAGCGTAAGATAACGCGGATCAGGCTTCAGCCGAAAAAGCTCTCCATGGCAGACCATGCAGCAGACGAAGAGCCCGGCCGCCAGACCAGGGATCAGGATGCGAATGGCGGCGTTGCCATTGTCGTAGTAGACCGCGTACGCCATACCCACGAGTGCAACCGGCAGCAGCATTAAGTACACAGGCCTCACGTACGCGCGCCGGCTTTCGAAGGCAAGGATGAAGGTCAGGAGATAGATCGAGAGCGGCGCAATCCACAGAAAGGGTAT
>DASQVJ010000496.1:0-5139 GCA_035640835.1 Bryobacteraceae bacterium | reverse complement strand
AAAGATCGTTCGAGTTCAACCCTGAGCCGCGCTCGACTACGGAGCTGGCAGCAGCCGAATCCGCTCTTCCGTCACAGCCTCCACCGCGGCCCGCGAAAACGCCATCGGATGATACCGTCCCTCGGACCATGGCTGAAGGCCGTCATCGTAATGCTTGCTTGCCGGATCGCCCGACTCCCCCGGCGCATTCATCATGGTTGACTTGTCCCAGTCGGCGAGATCGATCACTTGGCGATAGCTGGCGCCCGTGTTAGCGCTGAATGCATTCAATGTGGTTGCGTCCCCTGACTTCGGCATCCGCCCTCGCGACCATTCGGGCTTCTTCGTCGGATGCCGGAACTCCACCCAGCTCGCCTTCGACCACGTCCAGTTCTTCATATCGCGGCCGAGGTGAACGGTCAGCTCACTGACGGCATTCCGCAAGGCGGTATCGAGGGCCTTCCAATTCGGCTTCGTCTCGAGCTCTCGTAAGAGCACCTCCGTCTCGGCCCTTCGCGCCATGTCATTGTCCGGATACAGAGCGAGCGGCAGCTTCGACCACCAGAGCTTGTAGATAAGCGCTGCACTCGACCCCGCATCGAGCCGCGCATCCCACGCGAGCACCGCCTGTAAGGCCTCACCAGACGCTCCGGTCGGCGGATTCTTCCACATGCGCACGACCTGCTGGAAGCGCCGCGCCATCGTCGACGTGATGTCGAGTTGCATCCGCTCAAAGTCGGCAACACGGAACTTCCCTGGCCCGTTCAGCAGCTCTTCGATTCTCTGCATTCGATACGGATCGCCCCACTCGTACGCGAGCGAGTTGGGATATTTCGGAGGCAGCAGGAAGTGATTCGCCGAACCGGCAAAGTGCTTCGGTGGATTCAGCGCTCCTGGCAACTGTTGGGCCGGCAGAAATCCTTGCCACTCGAAGCTTCCGTCGCCCGGCACCGGCAGCAACCCGATCCAGCCCTTGCGCACCGGCGTCAGCCCAGCCACCTGCCATCCGATGTTGCCGCTTCGGTCAGCGTAGACCATCGTCTCCGAAGGAGTCTTGAAACGCGCCAGCGCAGCTTGGAATTCTGCCCAGTTCTTCGCCCTCGCGACACTGAGCGATGCGACGTAACCCGCCGTCCCCGGCTCGCTTGCCACGGTGCGCAGCGAATATGCGAGTTGATGCGCGGAATCCACAAAGATCACGGGCCCGTGCACGGTGTAGCGAAGCTCCACAGACCGGAGCTTCTGGCCCTTGACGGAGATTTGCGCACTGGCAAGCGTCATCGACTTCCACCCGCCCGCGTGCCAATACTGATTCGAATTTTTCGGATTCAGCTTTTCGATGTAGAGATCCTCCTGATCGATCCCCGTGATCGTGAACCCGAACGCGATGTGCTCGTTGTGCCCCAGGCCGATACCCGGCAATGACGGCTCGTGTGCTCCGATCGCGCTCCAGCCGGGCATTGTGAGATGAATGGTGCGGCGATGAGAAGGGATTGTCAGTAAGCGGTGCGGATCGGAAGCCAGCAACGGCTTCCCTGACACCGTGCGCGTCCCGTCCACGACCCAGTTGTTGCTCCCGCCCATAGGATCGTGAGCCAAAGCAACCAGGTAGTCCCGGATCGCGTCGTAGCGGACTTTTGCAAGCGGCAGCTCCTTGGGAACGGTAAGAGGAACCAGCGGCTCCGGCGGACGCAAGTGATTCACTTCTTCAAGCCCGTAGGTATTGATGTCCCCCACACGAACCAGCTCGCTGGCCGCGTTCCGCATAATCGACATGCCTCCGAGCCTCGCGAGGCAATCCTCAGGCATCCACAAGCCAGGATCAAAACCGGCTGCGTCGAATTCGGACGGCCGCTTGCCGTCGAGCGATTTGATGTATGCGTTGATTCCGGACGTGAATGCTGTGAGAACGGCTCGAGCATCGGGAGCATAGCTGCGCCACTCCGCCGTCCAGTCGCCACGGAAGCGAAACAGCAGCGCCATCCGGTCGCGCTCGACATACTTCGGCCCCAGAACCTCGGCGAGTTTCCCGGTGTTCTGCCGCCGCCACAGATCCATTTGGAACAGGCGATCACGGGCGTTCATGTACCCGTTCGCAAAGAACAAGTCGTCCTGGTTCTGCGCGTAGATATGGGGGATGCCCCAGCGATCTCGCAGAACTTCGACAGGAGCTTTCAGACCGGGAAGTCGAACGGTCTCGGCCTGAACTGCAATTGCAAAACACAAAAGCCCGAGAAGCTTACGCATCTACGGGCCATTGTATTAGTCGATCTTGCTTGAGCTTCAGGCCCTAGCCCCAAGTGGTGGACTCAGGCTTTCGAGAACGCCGAATCATCAGAAACAGAGCCACCAGACTGCAACCCATGAGCACGAACGTCCCAGGCTCCGGTGTGTAGAGTTCCGGCAGACCGGTCGGAGGCGCACTGGTGCAACCAGCTGTGCAAGCGATCGTGATGATGGCATCGTTGAAGTCGTAGTCAGCGGTAGTGGTGCCAACGGTGTGGTTGTCCTCGGCGCCGATCCAGAGCTTCGTCCAGTTGTTCGTGTTGTAGGCATAGCCGGCGACGTTCCGATCCCGAAAGACAGCGAAGTGTTGGCGGCCGGCGTCCACGGCATTGCGGCTGGATTCTGAGTAGTAGATGTCCCCAGCGGCGTTCTTCAGGTAGATGCCAAATCCGCCAACGCCCGCGGCTCCTGGAGTAAACGTAAAGGATTGTGGAGGATTTTCCGGACCGGATAACAGCCGCAATGCCGCCGTTGTGCCATCGCGAAAATAAAGCCCAATCTCGTTGAGATTGCGGTTGCCGGCCACTTCCGCCAGAACCTGGATTACGAAGGTCGAGTTATCGGCTGTGAAATAGAAGCCCGTGTCAACAACATTGGTCGCGCCGCTGCCATTGATCTTGCCCTTGCCCCAGTACTCGAGCGCGGCCCCGTGCCCCGTGAATGGCGGATTCGCCATTTGGTTCTGGCAGGATCCGGTCGCAGTTCCTGCGATGAAGTACCCGATGTTGCAGCCACTGCCGTCGTCGGAAGGCACACTGAAGTACGGAGTGCTGTTGTTCGGATTTGTCGGTTGACTAGCACTCCAGGTGGCCGGTCTCCAGTCCGGGGCGTTGTAGTTCGAGGCAGTAGTGCTCACAGACACAATCGTGTTGCCCAAACCGAACGATGCGAAGAGTAGTAGAGCCGCTAAAAGGCGCATAGTAGGGCCGGTTTTCTCCGACCTCATCCAGAGTAACCGCTACCAGCCTACGCGGAAATTAGGACGACACCTTAAGGCGAGACCCTCGATTCCTACTCCGATCCAGCTCGATACTAGTACCCTGCAGCGCCATGGAGGGCATTGACCGCCTACCTAGGAAACCCTGTGAGACGGCCAGTTCGGTGCGCGCTTTTCGCGAAATGCCGCCACGCCTTCCCGGAAATCTGCCGATTTGAACAACTCCGATCGAATCTGGAGAGCCAACTTCAGCGCCGCCTCCAGGTCGATCTCGCGGACGGAGTGCGCGAATTCCATTCCGCGGGCGACCGCCTCGGCACTTGCGTTCGCCACAGCATGAGCCACCGCCATCGCACGATCTTCGAGCTCGAATGCGGGTGCCACCTCGTGGACCAAGCCCCATTGGACCGCCTGGTTGAGGTCGAAGATCCTCCCTGTGAGGCTCAGCTCGAGAGCACGCCGTTCCCCGATGGCCGCGACCATCGCTCGGTAAATCAGCAACGGCCACAAGCCAAGACGGATCTCCGTCAGCCCGAATGTGACGCCCTGCGCAGCAATCGTAATGTGGGCATTCGCCACCAGTCCGACGCCTCCGCCAAGCGCCGGCCCGCCGACCGCCGCGATGATCGGCTTGCGCGACCAGTGCCACATGGAGAACAACTTCTCGTGGATCGCGGTTCGAACAGGCGCATCGTCAGCCGCAGCTTCGTCGAGATCCATGCCGGCACAGAACACCGGGCCCTCAGCATCAAGCAGCACGGCTCCGACATGCCGGTCCTGCTGCGCGTGCTCGATCGTTCCGACAATCCCGTAGCAAAGCTCCTCGTTGAGCGCATTCCGCTTCTCTGCGCGATTCAGTGTGAGATGCAGCAGCCTTCCGTCTTGCTCAACCCTTAAGCTCTGAGTCATCCGCCTCGATCTCCATTCGCAGCAGCGCCGCGCTTAACGTCTTCCCCTGAGCATCCGTACGCAGGGACAACGTACCGCCGCCACCGAGGGCTCCGTACATCAGGAAATTCAGCGCCCCCAGGTTTGGCAACTCGTATCGAACCACTTCGCCCCGAACGAAATCACCGAAATGTGCTTTGACTCGCTCTGCCGTCACCTCCCGCAGAAGGATCCGGTAGAACGCATCTCGACGCGCGATGATACCGATATTCGAAACATCGCCCTTGTCGCCTGAGCGTCCATGCGCGATCTGCGAAAGCGCTATCTTCACTCGACCACCTCGACCGTTGGCTCGACATTCTCCCTCGGGACCAGGGCCGGCCAATACGCCACGATCTCGCGAACCGCTGGACGTCCTTCGCCGTAGCCGGTTGCTGTCGGAGGCCCGCTCAGCACCAGCGGTATCAGCTCACGGGTAAATCGGTCGATGTCTTTCCGATTCGTGCCACGAACGCCGACGCGCAGCTGCACCTCCGGTACATGTTCCGGCGGTCGTGCGGCCGGACCATGGCAGGCGTTGTAGCCGAACAGCTCCGTGTAGACTTCCTCAAACTGCAGCCCGAGCTGTTGCAGCCGCATCCGCACAATACGATCTGCTTCCCGAGCTTTCGCCACCGCATCCGGCCAGCTGAAGACAAGTGTTCCGATGGCCTTCCAACCATAGTGATAGCTGATCGAGATCTTGTATGCCGGAGGCCGTTCCCCACCTCGCACCCCGAACACGCGCACGCGATTCGGACCAACATCCTGCAAGCGAATCGAGGTGAAATCGGCTGTGCAATCAGGAGTCATGTACTTGGTCGGATCTCCGATCTCGTACAGCAACTGCTCCTTCACCACGCTCGCGTTCACCAGCCCGCCCGTGCCTTCATGCTTGGTGACCACGAAGGTGCCATCGGGCTTCACCTCGACGATCGGGTACCCGATGTCCTCCAAGCCCTCGATATTCGGCCAGCCGATCTGGCAGTTGCCGCCCGTCGCCTGAGCAC
>DASQVJ010000495.1:0-5991 GCA_035640835.1 Bryobacteraceae bacterium | reverse complement strand
GTGTCAGTGGCGAGCGATTTGCGGACGGCGGGTACATCCCTGCAGCGGCGGCGTGACGACGAATCCACCGCCTGGGCGATGCATAAGAATATCTCCTGAACCAGGAGCTCGAAAACGAATGGCTGCCCCTTCGATCATCGTGTTCGACGTCAACGAGACGCTTATTGATATCGAATCGCTGGCGCCATTCTTCAAGAGGATGTTTGGCGATGGGAATGTCCTCTGCGAGTGGTTCAATCAGCTAGTCCTGTATTCGGATGCGATCACCCCTGGCCGGGTACTATCAAACGTTCTTCACTCTTGGGCAGGGCGTTCTAGAGATGTTGGGCGACAGCTACGGCGTTCCGGTAAAAGCGGGGGACCTCGAAGAGTTGAAAGTGCGAATGCTCTCGATGCCGGTGCACAACGATGTACCGGAAGGACTGCGCCTGCTCGGGCAAGCAGGTTTTCGTCTGATGACCCTGACAAATTCGCCGCCGGACAAAGAGGGCAGCCCCCTGGAGCGCGCCGGGCTTGCTCATTACTTTGAGCGCCAGTTCAGCGTCGACAGTGTCCGGAGATTCAAGCCCGCTCCGGAGGTCTATCACCTGGTGACAGAAATCCTGCATGTCGAAAAATCGGACATCTGTCTCGTTTCTTCGCACTATTGGGACACGCTGGGTGCGCAAAGCGTGGGTTTTGCCGCGGGTCTTGTAACGAGACGCGGAAATGCACCGCTGCCCGTCGATGGGCTGCCGCAACCCCAGGCGATCGCCCCGGATCTCCCCGGAGTGGCACAGCGGCTCATTGCGGTGTGGCGATGATGGCGGACTGAGATGTTGACGAGGGCCGCCTTCATGAGCGAGGCTGCCAATCTGCAACAACACAGTTCAGGACTGAAGTACTTCCTATGTTCAATCGAATCAAATCGCCGACTTGGGCTGCTGTTCCCTTGCGCCTTATCGTCGGATTTGGCTTCATGGAACATGGTTACGCCAAACTTCTGAAAGGACCGGACGCGTTCGCCTCCATCCTCCACGGCTTGGGTGTACCTGCCCCACACTTGATGGCGTGGTTGACCATCGTGACCGAATTGCTGGGAGGCTTCGCCGTACTGCTCGGCGCATTTGTCACGCTGGTCAGCGTGCCCTTGGCAGTTCTCCTTTTAACTGCCATATTCACCGTGCACTGGCGATACGGTTTCACTTCGATCAAGCTTTTGGCGGTGACGCCGGCAGGACCCCAATTCGGCCCGCCCGGATACGAATGTAATCTACTCTATTTGGCGTGCTTAGTTGCGCTGGTGCTCTCGGGTTCGGGTCCGTTTTCATTGGACGGACTGTTCTCACGAAAGCGCTCATCCACTCGGGTACACGCCGCGGTCAGCGTCGCTGAAGAGCGAATGTGACCTACGTTGACACTCGACAGATCGATTTGGCGATGGATCGCAGCAGCATTAAACGTGTTCCGCTACCGATCCTGGAACAGCACATGCAGATGTAAAAGCGGCGCGCTGCGACCGGCTCTGTTGCGTGCCGCAGCGACGATGCGCTTCGAATACAAACATTCGCTGGTGAGCCGTTGGGCGCATTGGATCAACTTCCCGCTTCTCGGAATCATGATCTGGAGCGGCCTTCTGATCTATTGGGCGAACGATGTCTATCGAGTCGGTGTCGGACAATTTACTGCTTTCCATTTCTTTCCTGACTCTGTCTACCGGGTCTTCGATCTCGATCACCGTTTGGCCGAAGGCATGGCAGTCCATTTCTTCTTCATGTGGCTATTCGCGATCAACGGCCTCTTCTATGTCTCCTATACGTTGGCCTCCGGTGAGTGGCGAGATCTGGTTCCGAATCGAACATCGTTGAGCAATGCCATCAAAGTGACGCTTCACGAACTTGGGCTGCGAAACGAGGCCCCGCCGCAAGGGAAGTACAACGCGGCGCAACAGCTCGCCTACACCGGCGTTATTCTGATGGGAGCCGGAAGCTTAGTTACAGGATGCGCAATTTATAAGCCCGTTCAGTTGGCTTGGCTCACCAGTCTGCTCGGCGGCTACCAGATGGCACGCTTCCTCCACTTCTGGCTGACCCTGGGATTTCTCGCCTTTTTCGTTATCCACATCGTCCAAGTGACCCGTGCCGGGTGGAGAAATTTTCAATCGATGATCTCGGGACTGGAGCTTGGTAGCGTGAACGGTGCTCCCGGTGCGAACCGGCAGCTCAGTAGGCATAACCGGAGAGCTTTCCTTGGGTTTGCCGGAGCTGCGGGTGTCGCGGTTGTGGGGTGGGAGTGGCTCTGGTCCAGGCCGGTTGACGATAGCCTGCCCTACCCCTTCCGGCGTGTCCTTGACTGGAACGGCAATCTTGAGTCGCGCGTGTTATTCGACGAGCGTCATGTGACGCCGCAGTTTCCAGCCTTCCGCATCGGGAAGCTGAGACCAAACGGTGATCTTGGATTGGATGACGATCTGGAAGAAAGCCAGTGGAAGCTGTCTGTTGCTCTGGAAGGTTCCGAGCGTCCGTTCGAGCTAACCATGGGCGATATTCGCGCACTTCCAACGACCGAGCAGACAACTGAGTTTAATTGCATAGAGGGGTGGAGTACTGTCACGCAATGGCGCGGAACTCGCTTCCGAGACTTTGTTGCGAAGTATAGCCCGAATTCCCAACGAGCACGGTTTGCGAGCCTCGTTACACCCGATGAAAGCTACTTCGTCGGCATCGACATGGCGAGCATGATGCACCCACAGACACTGCTCTGCTACGAGATGAATGGACGCCCACTTCGTCCGGAACACGGAGCCCCACTGCGGCTCGTAATACCCGTTAAGTACGGAATCAAGAACATCAAACGCATCGGGAAGATTTCGTTTACCAATGTCCCACCACCGGACTACTGGGCAATCGAAGGGTACGACTACTATGCGGGACTGTAGTAGGCAAAAAGACGTTAGAAAGGAAGACCAATATGAAGAAACAATTAGCCTCATACATACTTACGCTCGGCTTACTTATTGCCGGCTCCAATCTACTCTCGGCACAAGACAAGATGCCTGATGACACAATGTCTCAAGACCAAAAGTCAGACAGCAAGATGTCTGGTCACAAGAAGAAGGCGAAGAAAAACAAGCAGAGTACCAGCGACGGCGCGGACACGATGTCCGGCAGCAATTCTTCGCCGGACAAAATGAAGACGAAACAGTAAGGCGATCCGGAAACGGGAAAGCCACGACGGAGGAGTTGTTCCCAACTCCTCCGGCTGAAATAAGAATGATGGGACCCGTACAGCCCGGCACGCGGCTCCATGCTTTGCCCAGGCTCACCGACAAGGCCGTCCGGTGCGAGCTGAATTCGGCCGCTAAATACGAATGATCGGCACCATCCCCCATACGCAACTTAGTAAGGAGAAGTAGCTATGAGTCCGGACACGTCGGGACAAGCAGTTAATGCGGCGCCTTGAGGTCCAACACCATGACAGTCACGATCACAGCGAATACCCCGTCTGAAAACGCAATCAGCCGATCCGCGGTTATCGTTTCGTCACGCATAGCGCACTGATTCTATCGCCGGCGCTGTGTGGTCAGGTCCGGAGTGGCGGAAGATGCAGCGCTTGTTGTTGTGGTGATGCAGCTTCGCGCAATACGGAGCGTTGCCTTTACGGACCAACAGAAAAACCTCAGCCGCCGCCAGCATGCCCAATGGTGGCGCGATGAAATAGATCCAAAGCGCGTGCCAGTAGCCGGCGTACAATGCCGGACCGAACGTCCTGGCGGGATTCGTGCTCGTACCGGATAGAGGAGATTCAAAGGCGATGTACGCCGCAACCAGGATGGCCGCAAAGTGATGTGTATAAGACGCCAGGACTCTGTGATTGGACGAGAACAGGATCGCGCACATCAGGATAAAGGAGATGGCCAGTTCGGCAACAAACGCGATGCTGTCGCCGTAGATGCCGGGTAGGGTGGCAGCGTAGCGGACCGCTTTGTGCGCCGGCGCGCCTTGCAGCACAAGCGAGGCGAGCCCCACGCCGGCGACCGCGCCGAGAAATTGCGCGGCGCAGTAGAACACCGTATCCCACAACGCCACTTTCCCTAATCGGTGAAACGTAAATGTGACGGCGGGATTGAAGTGAGCGCCGGACTGCTTGCCCCACGGGGAAAGGACAATCGCCATGATGGTCGCGCCCATTGCCGAGCCCATCAACATCCGGCGAACAGTGTCGCTCGGCAGGTATCGGTGGACTGGCGAAGCGGGGTGCCATAACAACGTGGCAACTGCGCACACAGAGAACAGGTAGAGGCCCGACTCTCCTGCTTCCATCAGGTACTCGGGCCAGTGAAGACGCAGGCTGTCGGCTGCGTTCAGGGTACGTTTGTTGGCCACGTCAGCATTCGGATCAATCCGCGGATGTTCGCGCGCTGGATCTCCTCAGCATGATTTTCCATCGGTTGGGGCACGCTGTTCCAGCAAGCACCGTCAGCCCATCCGCGATGGATCAGCAGAATTCTTCATCTGATAGCTCAATCCGCGATTCTCATCAGCCACCAGTTTCATCGGACTCCGGCGAAAGCACCAGGTTTGGTATTCCCTCTCTCAGCGCAATAAGCTCGCTGTCCGTCAGGTCGAGGGCGCCAACTCTCTCGTGCGAGATGGTAGTAAGCCAGGGATCGCCGTCGAACCTGAAAAAGCAGAGGTCCTCAGGTAGCGCTGGAGACAGCCAATCGAAGAGGCCCGAAGCCTTGTGTAGCAACGACTCGATCACACGAGGAGCTAATCGAAACGTAAATACGGTCGCGGTGTGGTCAATGAGCATTGTGCCGGGCCATTCAGAACATTCCTCCACCGAGGTAACGAAGTCTGCTATCTCGCCCATGATCAGTTCCTGGCGCCTCCTAGTATCAGATTCGTGCCAGTGGCGAACAACAAGCAGACCGGTCGAGCCGAAACGTGGGGCCACTCGGATCAAGGCATGGTAGGATCCGTCGCGCGGTTCAATATCGAGAAGGTACGCCTTTATCACAGCAGGAATCCTTTAGAGAGCGTCGAAATGGTCGCTTGCTTGTCAGCTGGTATGCCGCGTCTAGCCATATGCCACCGAGCGCCCGCCCATCTCCGTGACCTCATCTTGCGCCCCGAGAAACTCTCACGTCTGCGTGTAGCTCGCCAGTGTCGCCGCCGCCCGGTGCCGTGTGTTGCTCTCCCATTCACCCGACCGAATATTCGGGTCAACGAGATTCCAGGGGAATCACCCTCGTGGATATCGCCGAAGCTGCTGAAGAATGCTCCGTCTGACGACCCGTTCTGATGTATTGAGCCGGAGCAATCGCGCCGTGACCTCGCCGACTGAATCGAGCGGCTCTATCACAGCTCCGTTCAGCCGAAAAATGATCCTCCCATCTGCTAAGTCTGGGATTGAACAGGCGGACTAAATCACCAGAGGAAGCAATCGAGGAAACATTGGAACCCTTGTATCGGTTGCAAACCATGCACGCGTACGCAAGATTGTCCTCCACAGTTTCGCCACCATGCTGCTTGCTGATGATGTGATCGACTTCGTGAGCAAAAGCGGCATCATCCTGATGAAGCAAGCAGTACTCGCATCGCAAGTTAGCACGCCGAATTACAGCGGCGCGAACGTCCGCAGGAACCTTCAAGTACGGGTGGCCAGGATAAGTTGAGCTTTCGCTTTGGCCAGGCCGAGAATGTGCTCGAGCTCTACGAAGCCGTTCAGCTCCGCCGTTTCCTCGTCCGTCAGTTGTGACGCGCGCTGCCTCTCCAGCAGCTCTGCAACACGCTTCTGAGCTTCAGCAGACGGGCGAAAGTTGGCGACCTCTTCCGCGGTTGACCCACGGGCGACGAATTCCACAAGCTCCATGTAGACGGGTTCACTCGCATTCATGGTCGACTTGTTAATTTTATCGCAAGCGGTGCCGCTGTCGGCCGAGCCTGGTTGATGAGAGTGGTCGTACGGCAGTGCTGCTTGCAATTCGCATAGACCGAGCGTGGCGAG
>DASQVJ010000494.1:0-14021 GCA_035640835.1 Bryobacteraceae bacterium | reverse complement strand
GGCATGCCCCCGAAACTCACCCCACAACAGGAACAAGACCTCCTGCAGCAGCCAAAATCGTCCAAACCCGACCGCGCAGCCTAGCGAATCGTAGTTAGAGGAGCCCGAAAGGGTGTTTTCCTCGCAGATCTTTGACAACTGAATATTGTTTGGCCGAGCCTACACGCAACGTGTACCTGCTTGGCGAAGCCCCTTCAGGCAGCCTTTATCTTTGCAGCATCCACTGGGCAGTCGAGTGCGACGAGGACAGCCGCCCAGAGCCTCTCGATTACGTCCTCCTGGTGCCTGGCACTCGCGCGGCCTATTCTTACTCCTGACTCCTGACTTCTGAGCCTTCAGGCTCCTCAGCCCGAATTCAGCCAGTCCTCGTCCAGAGAACCAGCCGCCTGCCGAGCCCCTTCCGCCTCATAAGAAGCCAGGCGCGTTCGCCAAAACTGGTCGAGAACCTCGAAGGTTCTTGCCGGTTCGTCAAAGTGCGGCATTCCCTTGCTGGGGACGATGGTCTCCACGCGCCAATTCCTTTGGCTGTTCAGGAAGCCGGGGAGAAAGTCGAACCCGACATACTCATCGTTCCCCGTAATGACCAGAACCGGGCACGTCAGTGCAGCGTAGTAGCGTTCGCGGACGTCGGGAGTGAACAGCTTTCCGGCCACGAAGTACAACGGAGCGAAACGAGCACCGGGCTGATGGGAAGTGCGATACGAGTAGTCGGCGAAGGCCACATCGACAGGCTTGGCAAAAGCTTTCTTGAGAAAATACTGGATGCTCGGCCTGGTGACGAGACCGTCGTAGAAGGCTTGCGACCAGAGCGGAACCTGAGAAGCCTGATAAGCCACCTCGCTTCCGTGATACTGGCGATCACTGAAGCCTGTGGGCCCGATCATCGCGATCGAGTGAAATAGGCTGCCACGCTCCTCGGCGGCTCGGGCAACGAACTCGCAGGTGGTCGAGAGCGCCAGCACATCCACCGGCTCATCGGCGTCCACACCGTTTTGAATCCAGTCCAGGATGGCATGCGCGTAGAGCTCCGGCGAGTAAACGCGGTCGGATCGGCCCGAGAATCCGAAGCCGGGAAGGTCGAGAGCGAAGACAGGCCGACGTCGACGGTAGTAATCGAAAATAGGCCGGACCTCGTGCGCTGAAGCCGCAGCGTTCACGCTATGCAGCAACAGCAGAGGCTTGCCACGGGCCCCGCGATCCTCGTAATAGCTCAATCGCCCGGCGCGGCCGCTAGTCATCTCTTTGCGGCCCGCGTTGATTGCGGGCGGGAGTTCTTCTTTGTGGTTGATGCCGAATTTGCTATAGGCCAGCCAGCCAAGGGCCGCCGCGCCTGCAGCACCCACAGCTGCCATCACACCCTTGGCGGCAGCGTCACCGTTTCCGCGTTTCGGTGGTTGCGCCATCTTGTCACCCCCTGGAGTTAGACGCCGGCCGCAACTGATACGACCACAATCAGTCCTCGATCGAGATCGTCGGCCCTGCTGGCCCGCCACCCTCGCCAACCCTACGAGCAACATCGCGTGCCAGGTCGTGGAACGCCTTGGAGGTGCCGTCGTCTTCGCCGAGCAACGTAATGGGACGGCCCGTATCGCCGCCGATTCGGACACGAGGCTCCAAGGGTATCTCACCGAGGAAAGGAACGCTCATCACCTCCGCCGTTCGCTTGCCACCTCCCCGGCCGAACACGTCGATACGTTCTCCGGTGCTGGGCACGGTCATATAGCTCATGTTCTCCACCACCCCCAACACGGGAACCCGCATCATCCGGAACATCTCAACGGCTTTCCGCGCGTCCTCGAGCGATACTTCGGAGGGAGTGGTCACCACGATGGCTCCAGTGACCGGAGAGGTCTGCATCAGACTCAACTGCACGTCGCCTGTACCGGGCGGCAGATCGATCACCAGGTAGTCAAGATCGCCCCATTCCACGGCTCGGAGGAACTGCTGGATCGTGCTGTTGAGCATCGGCCCGCGCCACACGAGGGGCCGGTCTCCAGGGCTCAAGAACCCCATAGACATCAGCTTGAGGTTATATTGCTCGAGCGGTTGGATACGGCCGTCGACCGCATACGGCTGATCGCGAATGCCCATCATCAAAGGTACGTTCGGGCCGTACACATCGGCATCGAGTAGCCCGACTTTGTTTCCGATTTGCGAAAGCGCGATCGCCAGATTCACCGAGACGGTGGTTTTGCCGACACCGCCTTTGCCGGAGCCAACGGCGACAAGGTTTCGGACACCTTGGATTGGAGGCTTCGGCTGTTCACCCAGGTTAGGACCCATTTCCTTGATCGTAGCAATCGAGGCTTCTGATCAGGCGAGCGCGAGATTGGCCTTGGCTGCCAGGTCGAGCCCCGCGAACTCGCCTCGTTGAATTTTTGGAAAAGCAGCAGCGGCGATCATGGCCGCGTTATCTGTTGAAAGACCCGGTGTCGGGAACAAAATGCGTGCCGGCAGGCGGGACGAGGCGGCAGCCGCGCGCAAGCCTCGATTGCAAGCGACTCCGCCAGAGACGATGATCGTCTGAGCATTGATCTCTTCGGCGCTGGCATCCATACGCCGCATGAGTTCCTTAATGACCGTTTGCTGAAACGAAGCCAAAACATCGAGGGTGGCCTGTGGAGTGACTGCGAGCCACTCTTCGGTTGTCGGCGACTGCTTCTCCTGGAGCAGTCGTTTCCTCCGAGCGATCTCGTCGTCCATATTCTGGGCTTCGTACCAGCGAAGAACGGCGGTTTTCAAGCCGCTGAAACTGAAGTCTAGCGTGTTGCCCTTCATGCGCGCGGCGGTGAAGCGAACAGCTTCAGGGTCGCCATAAGCGGCCAGGCGGTCAACCACCGGGCCTCCCGGATAGCCGAATCCAAGCAGCTTAGCGACTTTGTCGTACGCCTCTCCGGCGGCATCGTCGCGAGTGCGTCCGAGAAGCCGGTACCGGAACCCCTCGTGCACTTCAAACAAGTGCGTGTGTCCACCGCTCACGACAAGGGCCAGAGCGGGAAACTCGACAGGTTCGCCACTCTGCCGAGCCTCCATCACGACGGCGTGAATATGCCCTTCGATGTGGTTGATGCCCACCAGCGGCAAGCCCCGCGCAAGAGAGAGCGCTTTCGCATAGGTGATGCCAACTAGCAGCGAGCCGATGAGCCCCGGACCCTCGGTGACGGCGATCGCACCGACGTCGCTGAGGTCGATATTCGCCGTTTCGAGCGCCTCGCGAACAACGGGCACGATGGTTCGCAGGTGTTCCCGCGAAGCCAGCTCGGGCACCACCCCGCCGTACTTGCCATGAGTGGCGAGCTGCGACGCTACGATGGAAGAGCGAACAGTCGCACCATCTTCGACTACCGCCGCCGCGGTCTCGTCACACGACGATTCAATGCCTAGAACCACCACACTCTCATCGTATGCGCGTTGATGAGTTCGATTACCATCTTCCGCCTGAGCTGATCGCTCAGGAGCCGCTGCCGAACCGGTCGGATTCACGAATGCTCGTGATCGACCGAAAGACAGGGCGCTGGGAAGACCGCCACTTTCGCGACTTCCCACCCTTCGTGGGTCCCGGCGACCTGGTCGTATTCAACAACTCGAAGGTGTTTCCATCCAGGCTTCTCGGAAGGCGAGCGTCGGGAACCGCGGCCATCGAAGTGTTCCTCCTTCGGAAGCTAAACGAGTCGGAGGACGTTTGGGAAGCTCTCGTTCGACCCGGCCGCAAGATGCCGGTCGGCGAGCGCGTTTTGTTCGATCGTGGGCTTGCCGCTGAGGTCTTGGATCGAGGCGACCACGGCAGCCGATCGCTTCGCTTCTTTGGCGTCGACGACGTAGACGGCGTCATCCACCAGGTTGGCCACGTGCCTTTGCCTCCGTACATCAAGCGCGAAGACCGCCCTGAGGACCGCGATCGGTATCAAACGATATACGCCCGGGAAGAAGGATCAGTCGCCGCTCCGACGGCCGGGCTTCACTTCACCCCGGAAGTGCTCCGTGCCTGTTGCGATCGGGGCGCCGAGCTGGCACACGTGACGTTGCATGTCGGCCTGGGCACCTTCGCCCCGCTTCATGCCGAGGACGTCGAGAACATCCAGTTGCATCACGAGAGATTCTCGATCCCGCCCGAGACTGTCCAGGCGCTGAGTGCTTCCAAACGCCGGGTGGCCGTCGGCACAACTTCGGTACGCACACTCGAGACCTACGGTCAAACAGGCCGCACCCACGGCGACACGAACCTGTTTATCTCTCCAGGCTTCGAGTTCCGAATGGTGGACATGATGCTGACGAACTTCCACCTGCCTCAGTCGAGTCTGTTGATTCTGGTCGCAGCGTTCGCCGGTCGCGAGCTGATTCTGGATGCCTATCGATACGCCGTCGAGCAGCGCTATCGCTTTTTCTCGTATGGCGACTGCATGTTGATTCTCTGAAGTTACTCGGCCACAGGCACAACGAGCACAGGCGTCGTGGTTGGTTGGGGTGAGCCGCTTTCCGGTTCCACGCTGACGGCCACAGCGCCCGTAGATGCCAAATCAACGGCGCCCGGAGAGTGATACATGACGTTACCTGCGGTATCCGAGTTGAAGAGTCCAGCAGGCTTCGGGTTGCCGCCTTTCGGAATCACCCAGAGTTCGTACGCCTTGCCTTCAGGCACACGAGGCAGGTTGCTCGCGATGAGCAGCACTCCGCGCGAAGGATTCACGAAGACTCGTCCGCGAGGCCCAGGCGAAAACGTTACCGCCTTCGTCTCCGGTGCATTCAAGATCGACAAGGCATCCTGAACGCGCTGCGTTTCCATATTGCTTCGTGCCAGCTGTGCTCGCGTGTCCCTTAGCTCCGTGTCCTTGGACCGGAGTGCCATCAGCAAGAGGAGAGCCGCCGTCGCATAGGCGAGGCTTCCGAGAATCGCGACGCGACGAACTCTGCGCAGCGAGTCGCCACCGACCATGTTCACAACTCGCTCGCGCAGCAGACGCGATGGCTGCTCCAACGGTAAGGACTGCAGCATAGCTGCGTTAAAGGACCTTGCTGCCCGCAGCCCTGCAGTGCAGTTTGGACAGCCCGTGCGGAGATGCTCGGCGATTTCGCTACGCTCTGGGTCGTCGGCGATACCCATTGCATAGAGTTCGTAATCGTCCTTGAGTTCCGAGCAGTTCATACCGCCACCGCTTGACCGAGTTCTGCCCTGAGCGCTCGCAACGCGGACCGCGTCCAGGTCTTTACCGTACCCAACGGCTGCTTCAGCTTCTCCGCCATCTCGCTCTGAGACAGTCCTTCAAAGTATGCGAGTTCGAGCACGAGTTTCTGGTTCGAATTGAGCTTCTCAAAGGCAGCCTTGAGATGCCGGGCTCGCTCCATGTTCAGGACATCGGCTTCCATGTTGACGAACAGGGAAGGATGTTCGTGAGCATCTAACTCAAACACGTTCTGGCTCATGCGGCCAGCGACCGACCGCAGATGATCAATGGCACGATTACGAGCGATCGCCAGCACCCAGGGCCCCAGTGCACCCTTTTCGTGGTCGAACGCCTGCACACGATTCCAGACGCGCAGGAACGTCTCCTGGCACAAGTCTTCTGCGACAGCCTGGTTTCGAACCATTCGCAGAATCACAGTGTAGGCCAGGCGTCCAAAGCGATCGTAAAGATCGCCCATCGCCTTCTGGTCCCGCTGCTTCAGCCGCTGCACCAGGTCCCGATCATCCGAAACGGAGAGGGCTGCAAAGAGCAGCGACAACTCAATCATGCAAATAGTTCTTTGATGACCTGACCACTGGTTATGGTCGGCCGCTCAGCCCGTCCGTTGTGCATGTACGTCAAACGCACGTGGTCGAGTCCGAGAACATGCAGGATGGATGCGTGGATGTCATGAACGTGATAAGGCTTCTCCACGGCACGCAATCCGATCTCGTCGGTTGTGCCGATCGTTTGTCCGCCTTTCACACCGCCACCGGCCATCCACATGGTGAATCCCCAGGGATTGTGGTCGCGGCCCAGACCCTTCTCGTTGAAAGGTGTCCGACCGAATTCCCCGCCCCAGACGACGAGGGTATCCTTCAACATACCTCGCGACTTCAGGTCTGCAAGTAAGCCGGCGATCGGCTTGTCCGACGCGCGGCACCATTTAGCGTGATTCTCTTCGAGGTTCGCGTGGGCGTCCCAACCGCTGCCGGAACCGCAGTAAAGCTCAACGAAGCGGACACCTCGCTCGACCAGGCGCCGCGCCATCAGACAATTGCGGCCGAACGCCTCAGTCGCCGCTTCATCGAGCCCATAGAGCTTGCGCGTGGCTTCGCTCTCGCTTTGAATGTCGACCGCCTCGGGTGCAGCCGCCTGCATCTGAAACGCGAGTTCGTACGAACCGATGCGTGCCTCGAGCTCCGTGTCCTCAGACTTGTCGGCGCCCCACTTCTGGTTGAGCTCTTTGAGAAGCGCGATCTTACTCTGCTGCTGCTCGCGCGTGATCCCGCCCGGCGATTTCAAGTGCAGGATCGGCGTGTCGCCCTGGCGAAACTGCGTACCCTGGAAGGTCGCGGGCAAGAATCCGGAGCTCCAGTTCTTGGCGCCTCCGACCGGCTCGCGGTCATCGAGCAGGATAACGAATGACGGCAGATTGCGGTTCGCCGAGCCGAGTCCATAGTTCACCCAGGCACCCATGGAAGGGCGACCAGCGAGGATGTCGCCCGTATTCATCTGGCACACTGATCCCACGTGGTTCAGGCCATCGGCCCAGACCGATCGAACGACGGCCAGATCATCGACATGCTCTGCAATATGCGTATACCAGTCCGACACCCAGAGCCCGCTTTGCCCGTATTGCTTGAACGTGCGCTTCGACGCCATCAGCGTATTGCCGGCCGTTCCCATCGCCGTGATCGGGCGACCAAAGGACGCCGGCATCGGCTGACCGTGCAGTTCGCTAAGTTTCGGCTTCGGGTCGAACAGGTCGATGTGGCTCGGCCCACCCTCCATAAACAGCCAGATGACGGACTTGGCCTGGGGCGCGAAATGCGGCTTCTTCGGCGCCAGCATGTCGACACTCTTGGCTTCCGCTGCGTAACCCTGCTCCTGGAGCAAACCCGCCAGCGCGATACCTGCCAGGCCGCTGCCCGCACGAGTAAAGAATTCCCTTCTCGTTTGAACCGGCCAGTGATGTTGCAGTTTGTTCAGCATGGTTGCACCAGTTCTAGTTCAGATAGAGGAACTCGTTGGTGTTGAGCAGCATGTGGCAGAAGTCCACCAGAGCCGCTGCTTGCACGGGATCGGCATTTGCGGGCAACGTTGCCGGAAGCACCAGGTTCTCGCCCTTCTCCAATCGCGCCTTCAGAATCGGTTCGTGCCGTTCGAAGAAAGTCAGCGAGGCTTTCAACTCCTCGGGCGTCGGCTCTCTTAACAGGGCAAGTCGATACGCCCTTTCCACCTTCGCTTGGGGAGTCAAGCCGCCGTCATTCCAAACCCGCGCCGCAAAAGCCTTCGACCAGTCGAGCACCAATCCGTTGTTCAACAGTTCCAACGACTGCGACGGGCTTACGGTTTGGCTTCTTCGTGAGCAGCTCTCATGGGTATCGGGCATGTCAAAGGCCTCGAACATCGGATACCGCGTGTTACGTCTCACAAACACGTATACGGAGCGGCGCACCGTCTCGGATGCATCTTCATCCTTCTTCCAACCACCACGTGTTTGCACTCCCGCCGGCAAAGGCGGAAAGACGCCAGGCCCGAACATCTTCGCGTTTAACAGGCCGCTCACTTTGAGCATGGAGTCACGAACCACTTCGCCCTCCAGACGTCGTCGCTGGAAACGCCAAAGGTACTTGTTATCCGGGTCCACGGCTGCCGACGCCTCATTGTTTGCCGACGACTGCCGGTAGGTGTTGGACGTCACGATCAGCCTGTGCATCTTCTTCACGCTCCAACCTTCTTCGACAAACGTTCGCGCCAGCCAGTCGAGCAGTTCTTTGTGCGTCGGACGCTCGCCCATCACGCCGAAGTCGCTCGGTGTGCCCACGATGCCGCGCCCAAAGTGATAGTGCCAAATCCGGTTGACGGCAACCCGGGTGCTCAGTGGATTGTCAGGGTCAGCGATCCACTTCGCGAGTGCGGTTCGACGTCCGGTGCTCTTCTCCGTTGCCTGATAGAAGGCGTCTCCTGGGGCAAGGATCGAAAGGAATCCCGGCGCAACCTCGTCACCCTTGGCGTCGTAAGCGCCTCCCTTGAGCAGATAAGTCGCTGGAGCTTCGGCACTGTTATCGATCATCACCTGTGCAATCGGTTTTGGAACAGGCTTGATGTGATCGAATGCCGCCAACTCCCGCTTCAACTCAGCGTAACGAGCGGCTTGCGCGTCTTCCAGTCTCTTCGCGGCATCCTGTTCGCTGATCGTGAGCGTCCATTTCGATTTGTGGTACATCTGCCACTCATACGGATTGCGAGCCTCGGGCGCTTTCGTGATGGCAGCCTGAATCTCCTCCGGGAACTTTGAGAAGTTGTCGTCGTAAACCGTCTGAAGGATGGGTTTGAGCAAAGCGCTCATCTCGTCGCGGATGGCTTTTGTCTTCTCCTCCCAAACCGCCTGCTTCGCTTCCCACTCCGAGCGCTCTTTTCCGTTCAGTAGAAACGCTTGGTCTTCAATCCGAGTATTCGCAAAGAAAGCCTGCAGCCGGTAGTAATCCTTCTGCAGGATGGCATCGAACTTATGGTCGTGGCAGCGCGCACACCCATAGGTCATTCCGAGGAACGTGGACCCGACCACATCGGTGATGTCGTTCAACACCTCCTGTCGCCGTTGCATCACGTTGCGGGCATTGCTCTCGTCCGGGAAGTGGCGGTTAAAACCGGTGGCGATCAGAGCCTCCGGATTGCCCGGATACAACTCGTCGCCGGCAATCTGTTCCTTGATGAATCGATCAAACGGCTTATCGTCGTTGAACGCCTTGATCACATAATCGCGATAACGCCAGATATTCGGCCTTGTCTCGTCGCTCTTGAACCCTTCGCTATCCGCGTATCGCGCAAGATCCAGCCAATGCCGAGCCCACCGCTCGCCGTACTGTTTCGACGAGAGCAGGCGATCCACGACGCGTTCGTAAGCCTGTGGCGAGTTATCGCCCAGAAATGCTTGCGTCTCTTCGGGAGTCGGCGGGAGTCCCGTGAGATCGAGGGTCACGCGTCGAAGCAGCGTCACCTTGTCGGCCGGAGGGTTGGGCCGTAGACCCTTTTCCTGAAGCTTGGCCAGGACAAAAGCGTCGATCGGGTTCCGGACCCACTCGTTGTCCTGGACCTCCGGAACGGCGGGCTTAACGACTTTCTGAAATGCCCACCAACGCTTCTGTTGAGCAGTGAATTCCTTGGCAATGCTCGGAGCAGACAGGTAGATGACTGCAGCAGCCACCACAGGAACAAAACGACGCCAGCCGGCCGACATAGGGACAGACCTCCGATTCCACAATCCGAAATCTGACGCAACTATAACAAAAGTTACTCCATTTCGGGCAAAGCGGGTGCACCCGACGGCTTGACGCTTCCGTCGTTTGCGGTACAGTTAGAAAGTTCAGATGCACACTCGCCGGCTTGCTGCCTTTCTGATTGGTGCCTGGCTGATGGGGATGCTCGTGATGGGCTATACCCAGAGCCACGCGTTCGCAAATGTCGACCGCATCCTGAGCAGCCCGCCCGGTCCAGTGGCGAAAGACATCGAGGACATGGGCACCGACATCGTCCGGATGCTCCTCCGCTATGAGGCCTCCGAACTCATGCGATTCCTCGCGCAAGTCTGGGGAGTGCTGCAGATCGGCTTGGGATTTGCGCTACTTCTGTCCTCCCTGCTGACCCCGCACCGGAGCCGTTTCATCATCATCCTGACCGCGCTTATGCTGCTGATGACCGTGTATCAGCTCTTCAGGATTCAACCGAGCCTGAATGCGCTCGGACGAAGTTTGGATTTCCTGCCGGCTACTGCGGCACAGCGTGAGAGGGACAGCCTGCAAGGCCAAGTCATCACTCACGGCGTCCTTGACGTGTTAAAGGGCATTGCCGGAATCATCCTCGCTTTCCGGTTGATTTTTGACCGCTACAACTGGCAGGACAAGTTGATACCCAAGTCGCGGAAAGAACTACGAAGACGCAAGCATCGCTCCTCGATACCCGTCAGCAAACCTTCGTCACAGGCCCCGGCACCCGTAATGGAGCACATAGCGGAAGGGCCGGCATCAAAGGTCGAAGAGTCGGATTAGAAGCTGAAGGCTGAACGCTGAGCGCTAGGAATCAGCGCCGCGCCCGAAGCACTTCGTCCACCAGCGCGATCAAATCCGCCTTGGTCAGCGCGAGTTTCTCCTCGTTGGGCTGGAGATCCTCCGCGACCACAGGATATCCAGGCTCCATGCCTGACCTGTTTCGAACTCCATAGCGATCGCGTGCGGCAAACAGCTTCGAAACCTCTTCGCGCGGCAGCACCTTCGGCCCGCCGAGCAACTCGGCCACAAGAGCGATACGCGCGAAGTGCTCGAGCGTCTCCATCCGGTAGTAAGCGCAATCGAGAGTGTCGCCGTAACAGACGGCTCCGTGATTCGCCATCAACAGCGCATCGTACTTGGGGATAAACGGCAGCATCCCCTCGGTCAGTTCACTCGTTCCAGGCAGCCCATAGCTAGCTAATGGCACGCATCCTAATCCGATAATCACTTCGGGCAGGATCGCCAATGTCAGCGGACGTCCGGCTACAGCAAATCCGGTCGCAACCGGTGGGTGCGCGTGAACCACAGCGTGGATATCCGGCCTGAGGCGATACACCGTGGTGTGCATCGCGATCTCGCTGGTCACCTCACGATGGCCCTCGAGCTTTTGACCCTCCAGATCGCAGCAGATCAGGTCCTCCGGCTGCATGCGTCCTTTGCTGACACCAGTGGGCGTGGCCAGCAGAGTGCCGTCCTGGAGGCGCACCGAGACGTTGCCGTCGTTTGATGCGACCCAACCACGCTCGTGCATCCACCGGCCTATCTCGCAAATATGTTGCCGGTGCTCCAGGTGGTTCATGTGGGACAAGTTTCAAATTGTAGCAAACGGCTGAATCTGCCACTCCAACTGTAGAATGGGCACAGTGGATAAACGCCGCATGTGCCCGAATTGTCGGGCTTTTATCTCATCCAGCGACCGAGTCTGCCCCTATTGCGATACGAAGTTAGGCCCACCGGCGATCGAGCAGCGCGCTCCTTCGGACCTCCTTGGTGGGTTGATTCCAGGGTCCCGCTTCACGACATCGATCCTCCTGCTACTCAACCTCGGAATCTACGGTGTCTGCACCGTGTACGCGATGGCAGGGGATTCGGGCATTCCCACCAGCCTTGACGGGAACACTCTATATCGATTCGGCGCTAAGGAGAACTATGCAATCCTCCAGGGCGGCCAGTGGTGGAGGTTAATCACAGCCGGCTTCCTTCATGGAGGACTGCTTCACTTCCTGATGAACACCTACATCCTCTTTGACGTTGGTGCGCAAGTGGAAGAGTTCTACGGATCGGCCCGCTATCTCGTGATCTATGTGCTCTCCACAATTGGAGGGTTTCTGGCCAGCACATTTTTCAGCCCTGCTCTATCTGTGGGCGCCTCGGCCGGATTGTTTGGTTTGATCGCCTGCATGATTGTGCTTGGGATCAAGCTGAAATCGCAGACCGGCGAAGCCCTGCGCTCGCACTACACACGCTGGGCAATCTGGGGTGTCGCGGTCGGTTTGCTGCCCGGTTTCCGAATCGATAACGCCGCGCACCTCGGCGGATTCGTTACGGGATTCGTAGTTGCCTGGATCGCGGATACGCCAAAGCTTGTCGACAACTGGCGCGAAAAGCTCTGGCGAGTGCTCGCCGGTTTTTGTGTCGCGCTGGTCGGGTTTGCGTTCTTGCAGATGATTCTGCAGTTCAATGCCTCGAGTTAAAACCTGTTGAAACAGCGCTTGGACTCCTTCACCAGATCGAGTTGCCGGAAGTCTTTAGCGATTGCGACGAGCAAACGAGCAAATTCTTCCGCCTGGTAGATGTGGATGCGATTCAAGCTTCTCTCGAGGGTCCTTAGCGGAACGAACCGGTCCTCGACATCATTAGCTGCTTTGAACCACAACGAATCCGTTAAAACGCCAGGAACACGCAACGCGCGCAGCTTGAGATCCGGTACCTGGATACCCGGGAGGTTTCTCGCTTGTGTAATGGCATCGATGAGTTCCCTAAGTCTTGTGCCTTGAGAAAGTCCCGTCATCCTGGCAATCCGGTTGGTCAAAACTTCAGCGGCTACTGGGGCGTCGTGATCGTCCGCCACGACGACCCAACCGACTTCTTGTGCGCGGCAGAACGGTATAGGACTGGCCTCTAGGTCATCCAAGCTCAAGGTGAACACTCTAAGGCCAAAGGTCGGACTCTGCAGCCTGCCATATCTGGGGTCCGACTGTTTCAGCAACTCTTCTATCCCCCGTTGCACTGCATCCAGCACGTTTGGTGGGACCTGTAGGTCATTAGGGTTGTTCATCTGTTGCCTCTCATCACCCGAGCACCAGGATGGTACCTTCCCAAACACCCCTGCCCAGATACGCCGTCCTAAAAGTTTCGTAGAGCATCGTCGCCTCGGGATAGAACGGGTCGATGATGTCCACCACGTAAGAACCCTTCGGCGTTGGATGCAAGCCCGTGATCACCACGAAGTGGCGGCTTCCTCCCGCCCACCGAATGCGCGCGCAAACCGGCAAGTTGCGGCTTAACCGTTTGTGTAGCTGCTTGACAGAAAGCGGATGATTGAGCACGCGACTGCGAATCTGAAGCTTGCGCAGGGCCGCGGCAAGGGGCGCCGGTTGATTGCAACGATCTCCGTTAGCGCAACATTGCGTTGATTTCAACACTGCGCAGGCGACCAGACACTGTGTCGATGCCGTCTGCGGTGTCATGTAATGGTCAACGTCCACCGCCACCGCGGCCCAGCACCAGAGCTTTTCCTCTTGATCTTGATTTGGGAATGGCATGGGTTTGCGTCCTCCACCTAGTTGGGCGGATGGCCGAGGTCCTCTTGCCCTCCGCCGGCGAGGTCGTCCGAGTTGAGGATGATCGTAGGGCCACAAATAATGACGACCCCGGGCATCTCCTCGATCTCCGGTTCGTGCATCGTTGAGCCTGGAGTCCCGGTCGGCCGCACGTCGGGAAGGCTAACGCTCTCCAAGACAGGCTCTCCCTCCCCTCGTTGCCTTGTGCCGCCATTGGGTTGAGTAGTGCCTCCCGTGGATTCTGGAGGGCAATCTGTATTCACAACATGTTTGACACAAATCCCGTTCACGGTAATCGTGTACTCGATGCGCACCTGTTCTCTCTCCTATTCAGCGCCTCGATTATTCGGAGCGCCGCTTGGTCCACAACTCGATGAAGCGTGAATCTCGGCGTAACTCCGCCAGATCCGGATGACGAATTGCATTCTCAACGGTGTCTTTCGAAGACCGAAGCAGCACCGCCAGCGCTTCGTCTCTCCGTCCAAGAGCTTCGTAAGTTTGAACCGCCCACCAGCGCGTATTCGAATCATCCGGTGAGAGCTGCAGCGCTCGAGCGATCTCGTTCTGCGCTCGCCTTTTGTCGCCGGCTCGTGCGCACAAGTAGGAGAGGTAAGCCGTCTTCAACCCGTCGTGAGCGTCCTTTGCTACGGTTTCTTCCGCGCAGGTCAGACCCTTCTTTGTCGCCCGCTCGAATTCCTTCATCTGTCCTAAGCGGCGATGAGCCATCCCAAGCGAAATCCACCAAAGGGGATTCGGCGAGGGACTCTCAAGGGCCCGAGTTATGTACTCGATGGCCTCTCGATTCCTGTTCTGATAGATCAAAATGACACCTAGCGTGTGAAGATACGCCGGCGTTTCATCCAGGCTCAGAGCCTGACGAAGTTCCTTCTCTGCATCGGCGAAGCGACCGAGCTTGTTGTAGGCGGTCGCCAACACGAAGTGAGTACTCGGCTCGGAAGGACCGACTTCTGTCGCCTTTTTGAACTGCGTGGCAGCTTCGACATTCTTGCCTCGCGTACTCC
>DASQVJ010000493.1:0-10922 GCA_035640835.1 Bryobacteraceae bacterium | reverse complement strand
GTTTGCTCCATATCCTCTGGGCCCTGCGCGACCGGCTCGAAGCCCGCCCATCGGTTGTTCATCTGGACCATGGATTGCGTGGCGCCGAGTCGCAGGCCGATGCCGAGTTCGTCGGGAACTTAGCTTCGGACCTGAACTTACCCTTTCACCTGGAACGGGCCGACCTCTCGGATTTCGACCGAAACCTCGAGCAGGCGGGACGCAAGGCCCGGCTCGCTCTCTTTCGAAAGCTCATCCGCGACGGTCAGGCCGATCGGATTGCCACTGCACACACCGCCACCGACCAGGCTGAGACCGTCTTACTTCGACTACTCCGCGGCACTGGAACGACAGGACTTAGTGGCATCCGGCCCGTGACGTCCGACGGCCGCATCCGGCCGCTGCTCAGCGTCCAACGTGCCGATGTGGAGAGCTATCTCACGACCAGGGGTTTGAAGTGGCGCGAAGACAGCTCAAATGCGAGCTCACGATTTCTTAGAAACCGCGTTCGCCACGAGGTTCTACCGGTTCTGCGGGCGCTGACCCCCGACGTGGAACTCGCATTAGCCCGTACGGCCGCCCTGGCACAGGATGAAGAAGAGTTCTGGGCAGAACAGGTTGCTGCCACCGGTTTATCCGGTCCCGAGCTCGACACGGACCGCCTTTCGCGGCTCCATCCCGCACTTGCGCGCAAAGTTATCCGGGATTCTATTGCCCAGGTGAAGGGCAATCTTCGCCAGGTAGACGCGTCCCATGTTGAAGAGATTCTGGAACTTGCGTCCCAGAGGGCGGGCACGGGGGAACGCCGGATCCCAGGGTTAGCCGCAGTCCGCTCTCTTGGAACTGTGCGCCTCATTGCGGGTATCGACCCTCAATCGCAGGTATCGCCACCCCGCAAAATTTGGCTTCGTTTCGTCAAAAAGGATCTGCAGAAGGGGCCGGTTCAGCTCGTCGAAACGGGCGGGATTCGCTTGGAAATACTTGAAATTCCAAGTACCTTGTGCTCGACTGCCGTGGAAAACGGCTATACTGAAAGGAAATGTCTACGGGACGCAGCTTCGATGGATTTCGACAAACTCGAAGACGCTCTCGTACTCCGATCGCCGTATCCTGGCGATCGCATCCAGCTTGGCGGTAAGTTACGCAAGCTGAAGACGCTCTTCGGGCGTTATCGGGTTCCTGTTTGGGATCGCCCCCAGTGGCCCGTGTTGGAAAGTGGAGGCCGAATCGCCTGGATAAGGCGGTTTGGGGTGGCGGATGACTTCGCGGCCGATGAGAAGAGTCGCTTCTTGCTTCGAATCACCTAGCCAAGCGGTGTTTCAGGCTTGTGAATCGATAAAAGCGTAAGCCGCGTCTAGTGTTTGTAGGCGGTTGTGTGGCTCATTTGTCGCTCTCCGCTGCCAGTTTAGGAGACTTTGATGGGTGCAAATTTTAGGACCGCGATCGTCTGGATCGTTCTGATCTGCGTCGGCGTGTTGCTCTGGATGGTAGTTAAGTCCGGTCGTACCCCGGCTGAGCAACAGGTCACGTTCACGGAATTCATCAAGAAGGTCGACGACGGCCAGATCAAGAAGGTGACGATCAGCGGTACCGAGGTAAAGGGGCTGACCCAGGAGAACATCACTCTCCGCACTGTAGCCCCTATGAATTACACGGATTACTACAAACAGATTCGAGATAAGGGTGTGACGCTCGAGTTCAACGAGCCGAGCTCCACGAACTTCATTTCCATTCTGATTAATGCAATCCCGTTCGTGCTGCTGCTCGCATTCTGGATCTTCATGGTGCGGCAGATGCAAAGCGGCGGGAATAAAGCTTTGAGCTTCGGCAAGAGCCGGGCCCGCCTGCATTCTTCGCAACAGAAAAAGGTCACGTTCAAGGACGTCGCAGGCGTTGAAGAGGCGAAGGAAGAGCTGCAGGAAATCATTGAATTTCTGCGAGATCCGCAGAAGTTCCAGAAGCTCGGCGGCCGCATTCCAAAGGGCGTGCTGCTGATCGGACCTCCGGGTACCGGTAAGACCCTGTTGGCACGAGCCATCGCCGGCGAAGCCAACGTTCCGTTCTTCTCGATTTCGGGCTCTGACTTTGTCGAAATGTTCGTCGGTGTCGGCGCCAGCCGCGTTCGCGATCTGTTCGAGACAGGTAAGAAGAACGCTCCTTGCATCATCTTCATCGACGAAATCGACGCCGTCGGCCGTCACCGTGGCGCGGGCCTCGGCGGTGGTCACGATGAACGCGAGCAAACCCTGAACCAGTTACTGGTTGAAATGGACGGCTTCGAGTCCAACGAAGGCGTGATCCTGGTCGCTGCGACCAACCGTCCGGACGTGCTCGACCCGGCACTGCTCCGCCCGGGCCGCTTTGACCGTCGCGTGGTTGTCGGACGCCCCGACGTGAAGGGTCGCGAGCAGATCCTGCGCGTTCACACCAAGAAGATTCCGCTCTCCGATGACGTCGATCTCGGCGTGATTGCTCGTGGTACACCGGGCTTCGCAGGTGCCGATCTCGCCAACCTGGTGAATGAGGCTGCGTTGATCGCGGCTCGCCAAAACCGCAAGGTTGTCACCCAGGTCGATTTCGAACTCGCCAAGGACAAGGTCCTGATGGGTGTCGAGCGGCGCTCGCTGATCATCAGCGATGAAGAGAAGAAGAACACCGCTTATCACGAAGCCGGTCACGCGCTGGTCGCGATGATGCTGCCAAACGCTGACCCTCTGCACAAGGTCACGATCATCCCGCGCGGGATGGCGCTCGGCCTGACGATGCAGTTGCCCATCGATGACAAGCACTCGTATTCGAAGGATTACCTCGAAGCGCAGCTCGCGATCCTGATGGGTGGCCGTATCGCGGAAGAGGAGTTCATGCATCATGTAACCACCGGCGCGGGCAACGACATCGAGCGTGCTACCGAGATGGCTCGCAAGATGGTCTGCGAGTGGGGCATGAGCGAGCTTGGGCCGATGAGCTTCGGCAAGAAGGAAGAGCAGATCTTCCTGGGCCGCGAAATCGCGCAGCACCGCGACTATAGCGAAGCGACTGCCATCATGATCGACGAGCAGGTCAAGAAGCTGGTGGACACCGGCTATCGCACCGCTCGCAAGGTCATCGAGGAGTACCGCGAAGCGATGGTCAAGATCGCCGAAGCGCTGCTCGAGCGCGAAGTGCTCGACGGCGCCGAAGTGAAAGTGCTGATCGAGGGTGGCACTTTGAAGCCGCTTCCGCCGAACGCTTCTCGCACCAGTGACGATTCCAAGGGATCGGCAGTCATCCGCCCCGAAGGCGGCGTGCGCATGCCAGGGCTGGAAGGTCAGCCTCCTCTGCCTGCTTGATCCCGAGCTTCCCGGTTTACCTGTTCGACGTTGATGGCACTCTGGTGGACTCCGCAGCCGATATCTGCGGAGCCATCCAGAGTGTCTTAGCTTCTACTCCCCGTGCCGATGTTGAGCACGACTTTCTTAAGCGATACATCGGCTACCATCTCATCGATCTCTTCCGCGATCTCTTCCCTGGCAAGTCCGACGACGAACTCGAGCACCTGATCCTCGACTATCGGGCGACCTATCCAAAGCGCAATCACGAGTGCACACAGCTCTACCCGGGCGTGCTCGAGGCAATACAGAAACTCGGCGGACGGAAGTCAACGGCCACTACAAAAGGCACACCGACGACGCGGATCGTGCTCGAGAAGTTTGGTTTGCTGCCGTTCTTCGATCACGTCCAAGGCACCGATGGCTTCCCATCGAAGCCCGCGCCCGACGTGATCTTCAAGTCACTGGAAGTGCTGGGTGTCAAACCAGAAGACTGCCTGCTGGTGGGAGACGCCGCACCGGATATGGAAGCAGGCCGTCGCGCGGGCGTGAAGATCTGCGCCGTCACGTACGGCTATGGCAATCCCGACGCTATTCGAAGATTCGAGCCTGACTACTGGATCTCCGATCTTCGCGAACTCCTGCCTTCGAACTAAGCCGTCTGTAGCGACAAGCCTGCCAGTTCTCCGAGATCGAGTCTGCCGGTATAAATCGCCATTCCGAGAGCCGAGTGGATGCCGAGCTTGTCCAGCTGCTCGATATCGTCGATCGTTGTAATTCCCCCGGCTGCGGTGATCTCGTGCGATGTCGCTGCTCGAAGCTTCGCAAACCAATCGAGATCAGTCCCTTGCATCATGCCTTCCTTGTCGACATACGTGCACAGGAATCCACTGCAGTACGGCTCCAGCTGCGCGATCACCTGCTCGGCCGTGAGGTCCAACGACTCCTGCCAACCCTTCACGACGATCTTGCCGCCCTTCGAGTCGAGCGCAATCACGATCTTGTCTCTGTAAGGCGCAAGCTCTTCCAGGAACTCGCGGTTGATCCCCTGTTTCGTGAAAGCGGCCGTGCCCACAATGATGCGGCTGGCTCCCAATCGAGCAAGCGTCGCGACGTGGCCCGGCGTCCGCACACCACCACCGACGCGAGCGCGGCACCGCTTGGCGATATACGTCAGGACCTTCGTATTCGAGCCCCGACCAGTCGCCGCATCCAGGTCGATCACCTGAATCTCCGGAAAAGCTGAGAACCGCTGCAGCATCTCATCAGGCGTTCCACCTTCTAATGCCATCTCGCGGCCCTGGATCAACTGAACCACCTTGCCATCCATGAGATCGATGCAAGGGATGATCATTCGCGGATTCTCCTCACTGGAATTCCTTCCTTCTCGAGACGCTCCTTCAAGTCATCGACGGTGTACGTCCCATAGTGAAAGATGGACGCCGCCAGAGCAGCATCCGCACAGCCATCTCCGAACACTTCAACGAAGTCTTCGGGCTTGCCGGCACCGCCCGACGCAATCACCGGAATCGTGGTCGCCTTCGAGACGACTTTGGTCAGCGCGCAATCAAAGCCGGTTTGGACCCCGTCCGTATCCATCGACGTGAGCAGGATCTCCCCCGCTCCAAGCTCTTGTCCTTTGGCCGCCCACGCGACTGCGTCGATCCCTTCATCATCGCGACCGCCACGCGTGTACACGTGCCACTTGCCGGGACCGTGGCGTCGCGCGTCGATTGCGAGAACGACCGCTTGCGAGCCGAACTCCTGGCTCAACTCCGTGATGAGCTCGGGACGACGAACGGCTGCGGTATTGATGCTGACCTTGTCTGCACCCGAAAGCAGGATTCGTCGAGCGTCGCCGACGGAACGTATGCCGCCGCCCACTGTGAGAGGGATGAAGACCCGCCGAGCCGTGCGCACTACCACATCGACCATCGTGTCGCGGGCATCGCTCGAAGCCGTGATGTCGAGGAACACGAGCTCATCCGCACTCTGATCGTTGTAGCGCGATGCAAGTTCCACAGGATCGCCCGCGTCGCGAAGGTTCACGAAGTTGACGCCCTTCACAACACGGCCATCGGTCACATCAAGACATGGAATAATGCGCTTCGCCAACATCAGGCAAGCTCCACGAAATTGCGAACGATCGCTAGTCCAACCGGGCCCGACTTCTCGGGGTGAAACTGGACGCCATACACGTTCTCCCACTCAATGACGGACGTGTAAGGAACCGTGTACTCAGTGATCGCTGCTGTCTGCTCATTGGGAGGTACGAAGTAGCTGTGGGCGAAGTACACGTACGGATCAGTCCCGAGGTTACGAAGCAACTTGGAAGGCTTCGTCGGTACAAGCGAATTCCAGCCCATATGCGGCACGCGGGCGTCCGCATGAAAACGTTCGACGGTTCCCGGAAAGATCCCAAGACCCTTTTCCTCGGGAGCCTCAGTGCTGCCTTGATAAAACGCATGCAAGCCAAGGCAGATACCGAGGAACGGAACACCACTCCCGATACGATCCACCAGCGCGGAACGCACACGCAAGTCGTCCAGCGCCCGCATCATCTGTCCAAAATGACCAACACCGGGAAGAATGATTTTGGGTGCGGCAGCCAAACCCGCGGCATCTCGCACCACACGATAGGAGGCGCCGATCTCATCGAGGGTGTTCTGCACCGAGCGCAGATTGCCGGCACCATAATCCAGGATGGCAATCATAGGAGCCCCTTAGTAGAAGGGAGTTGCTCTTTCAACCGTTCATCTGTGGAGCAAGCATACCGCATGGCTCGGGCGAAGCACTTGAAGATCGCTTCAATCTTGTGATGGCTCGAGCGTCCGTAAAGAACCTTTGCATGCACGTTGGCCATGGCGTGCTGGACGAAGCCGCTGAAGAAATCCTCAACCAGTTCGGTTTGCAGATCACCGACGCGCCGCACTTTCACTTTGTCTTTGTAGACCAGCGCCGAGCGCCCGCCGAGGTCCACGGCGACTACGGCGAGCGTCTCGTCCATAGGCAAAACAAAGTAGCCTGCTCGATTGATGCCCCTTCGATCTCCAAGCGCCTGTGAAAAGAGCTGGCCTAACACGATGCCGACGTCTTCCACCGTGTGATGTTGATCGACGTCCAGATCTCCGCGTGCTTGCAGCCTCAGATCGAAGGCGCCATGCTTGGCGAAGAGCTCGAGCATGTGATCGAGGAAGCGCACACCGGTAGACACCTCGTAGGTGCCTTGTCCATCGATGACAAGCTCTCCATGGATCTGCGTCTCTTTCGTGTCACGCTGTAACGTCGCGCTTCTCATAAGACCGATGGGAGTTCGTTCACGTTGTCGAATACATGCGTAGCTCCAAGCTCTCGAAGCCTGCACGCCAAATCCTCATGCCGCGGATTCGCGCGATGGGCAATCCCGATGAAGCGCACTCCTGCATCGCGTGCCGCCTGTGCATCGTCTACGGTATCCCCAATGTAGAGGATCGGCAGCTTCGGCAGCTTCTTCGCGATCAAGTGCAAGCCGTCCGGAGCCGGCTTGGGGTTCCGTACGTCGTCATCGGCAACCACCATGTCGAACTCGAAATCAGGGAGAAACCGGTGGAGCGTCACGAAGGCCTCCGACCGCAGCCGCCCCGTAAAGATGGCTAGCGCAAACCGTTCGCGTAGATCCAGCAGCAAGTCATTCGAAACGATCCAGCGCTCCTGAGAAATAAGCCCTGCGCCGTTTCCATTGCCAATGAAGACTGACTGGAAGTAGGCGACCACAGTCGGATAATCGATGTCCCGGCCGAAGTCCTGAATGATTTTTTGCGACAGCGCCCAATCGTTGTTCCAGCCACCTGTATTCTTGTAGTCCTGAATCACGTCGTTACTGACGGCACGTCCCGTGAAGTGCTCGACGGTAGCCATGATCGCCGCCCGATAGGAGTGGGTCACATCCACCAGCACGCCGTCCATGTCGAAAACGATTATGCCCTCACGTTGCAAAGTATGTCCTCCAATTCAGCCAGAAAGCGGCGGATCTGATCTCGAGTGCCTACCGTAACGCGACACGTTCCAGCGAGCTCATAGCTTCGATCGCGCACGAGTATGCCTCTCTCCCTCAGCTTGTCGCGGATCTCAATCGAGCGATCGCCCAATTGCATCAGGACAAAATTTCCCTGGCTCTCGTAATAACGGATACCGAGCTTCTCCAAACCGACATAGAGCAACTCGCGCGCAGCGAGCACTTCCGTGACGTACTTACTGATGTAAGAGGTGTCGCGGATGGCGGCTCGAGCGGCTACGGCCCCCAGAATATTGACGCTATATGGAGACTGGCTCTTCCGTAGGTACCTGACGTTATTCGCCTGCGAGATCAGGCACCCAAAGCGAAAGCCCGCCATGCCATACACCTTCGAAAAAGTCCGGCTCACGAATAGATTCGGGTAATCCGCCAGTCGTGGCAGCGCGGTGATTCCACAGAACTCAAAGTAAGCTTCGTCGACAAGCACCACCGTACCGGATGCTCGACGGAGGATCTTCTCGAGGCTCTCCAGCGAGGCTGCTGTTCCGGTTGGATTATTGGGATTCGAAAGAAAGACCGCCTTCACTGGAGGTGTGATCGCGTCAAGGAGTTCTTCGAGCGGGAAGGCCAGGCTTCCAGCGCGATATGGAATCTCGTGTATCTGCGCGCCTGCCACTTCCGAGTAAAAGCGGTACATGGCATACGACGGCTTGAGGATGAGCACCTCGTCACCATCGTCGACGAACGTGCTCACGAGGAGCTGAATCGCTTCATCGGTGCCATTCGTGAGCACGAGTTCATCCGGTTGAACCCGGAAGTGTGCGGCCAATTCCTCGCGGGCCTGCGTGTACTCGGGATACATCGAGAGCAGGCCCCCGTCGAGCTTTTCGCGCAACGCATCGAGCACGCGCGGCGAACATCCTACGGTGTTCTCGTTGAAGTCCAAACGCAGATGTTCATACCGACCGCCCGTTGGAGGCGAGTACGGAGCCATTTCGACCACAGCATCACGCGGCCTTGGGCGCTTTGCCATCAGAGTCGCACCTCAATGGATCGTGCGTGCGCTTCCAAACCTTCGGCCCGCGCCAGAGTGGTGACCGCGGGTGCCAGGGCAGCCAGAGCCTCCGGTGCGACCTCCTGAGTGGAGATCACCTTAACGTAGTCGGCCGAAGACAGGCCACCGCGCAAACGCGCTGCTCCGGTGGTCGGAAGCACGTGATTCGGACCCGAAGCATAATCGCCCGCTGCCTCGGTGCTCACCGGTCCGATGAAGATGCTGCCCGCATGCCGAATTGTAGGGACAAGCGCCGGATCGTGAACGCTCAAGTGCTCAGGCGCAAACCGATTGCTCAGGTCAACCGCTTCAGCGCTCGAGGAAACAATGATAATCGCGCTGTTCTTGTCGATGGCTTTGCGTGCAACTTTGCATGTAGGAAGCGTGGCAATCTGGGCTTCAATCTCCTTGGCAACGGCTTTCGCGAATCGCTTCGAGCGAGTCAGTAGCACCGCTGATGCATCAGTATCGTGCTCTGCCTGGGCAAGCATGTCCGCCGCGACCCACGCGGGATTGCCTTCATCGGCGATGATGAGAATCTCGGTAGGTCCCGCAACAAAATCGATCCCAACCTCTCCGGCAAGCAACTTCTTTGCAGCGGCAACGTAGATATTTCCAGGACCCACGATTCGATCGGCGCGCGGAACCGTCTTAGTGCCGAATGCAAACGCGGCGATCGCGTGCGCTCCACCGATGACGTAAACATGCTTGAGGCCCAGCATCGACGCGGTCCCGAGAATCTCGGGCACAGCTCGAGGGGCCGTCGCACAGATGACCGGGACGCCCGCGACTTGCGCCGGGATGGCGGTCATCATCAACGTCGAAGGTAATGGATAGCGCCCTGCCGGGATGTAAGCGGCCACTACGTCGAGCGGTCTCACCAACTGACCGACTCGTAGACCTGGGGCGATCATGGCGGCCTTCGATTGAGGCAATTGGAGCTTGGCGAAGGCCTGGATGTTCCGAGCCGCTGTCTTCACCGCTGACCGGAATTTTGGGGTCAAGCTTCGCTCAGCAGCCGCCAACTCCTCTTGCGGAACGAGAAGCGACTTCCGATCGAAACCATCGAACTTCTGCGCATACTCAATCACAGCGCGATCACCACGCTTGCGCACGGCCTCGAGTATCGGACGCACCACTTCCTCGGCTTCAGCGAATCTCGCTGCCTTTCGTGATAGGAGCTTGCCGGCCTGCTTCGAATCCAGAATGCGAATCATCAATCCTCACATCACGATCTTGTTCAATGGGTATTCGACGATGCCCTGCGCGCCGGCTTCTTTCAGACGAGGGATGATGATGCGCACCGTTGTTTCATCCAAAATCGTGTTGACCGCGAGCCAGTTCTCGTCGCTGAGATGCGAGATGGTTGGCTTCTTGAGCGCGGGCAAAACTCCCAACACCTTGTCAAGGTCGGCCCTCTCCACGTTGAGCATGAGGCCGACCTTCCCCAACGCGTTCAACGCGCCTTCCAGCAGGAGCTTCAAATCGCGGAGCTTGCGCCGCTTCCATTCGTCGGCATACGAGTTGACGTTTGCGATCAACTGCGTGTTCGATTCCATCAGCGTGTCGATAACCCGCAACTTGTTTGCTCGCAGCGAAGAGCCGGTTTCCGTCACCTCGACAATGGCATCTGCCAGGGTTGGCGGCTTCACTTCCGTTGCGCCCCAGCTAAACTCGACCTTCGCCTCCACTTCATGCTGCTTCAGATACCGCTTGGTGGTAGCAACCAACTCGGTGGCGATGATCTTGCCTTGCAGGTCCTTTACGGACTGAAACGGAGAGGACTCGGGGACTGCGAGCACCCAGCGAACTCTGCCGAAGCTTTGCTTCGCGTAGATGAGATCGCAGACAGTAACCACCTTGGCTTCGATTTCCTCAATCCAGTCGCGGCCTGTAAGTCCTGCATCGAGGATGCCGTCCTCTACGTATCTCGCCATTTCCTGAGCACGAATCAGCATGCATTCGATCTCAGGATCGTCGATTGCCGGGAAGTACGAGCGGCTGCTGGTGGTGATGTTGAAGCCGGCGCGGCGAAACAGGTCGACTGTAGCTTGCTCCAGACTGCCTTTCGGGATGCCCAGCTTGAGCTTGCTCATCGTCCTCCTCCGTACGTTGTTGCGGGATCATACGTACGCGACTCCGTTTCGACCCACTCACCATCACGGTACGTGCGATAGAAACAACTTTCAAAGCCCTCGTGACAAACTCCTGGTCCCAACGCCTCTACACGGATAAGCAATGCATCCTGGTCGCAGTCTGTCGAAATTTCCTTCACCACGAGCCGATGACCGGAGGTCTCCCCCTTGAGCCAAAGCTTCTGACGCGACCGGCTGTAGAACGTGGCGAAGCCGGTTTCAACGGTCTTGCGGAAGGCCTCTTCATTCATGAAGCCCACCATCAGCACACGGTTAGACCGGTGGTCTTGAATGATGGCGGGGATGAGTCCGTCTAGCTTGGTGAAGTCGAGGTCCATGATTCTTACTCGCACGCAAATTGAAAAGCCCGCATGCTGGAGGCTGCGGGCTTGTTCGTTCAGGAACTGGAATGAACTGAAGACGAGAACGGCCCGCTACGGCAGATGATGCCG
>DASQVJ010000492.1:0-8862 GCA_035640835.1 Bryobacteraceae bacterium | reverse complement strand
AGGTTGGACGATTTGCCGCTGTCTGGTGATGTTCCGAAGCGACCCGGGCCGCATAAGGAAGGGGAACTTGGTGGCGATGCCGGCTACACGAAACTACAGGAGCTCGGGTATGCAGGCAGCATGAATGTCGGATTCTGGTGGGGCGATCCGTTTGGTCACGGGTACAACGCAGAGGGTTTACCGAAGACTACGGCGGAACGTTCTCAGTGGGGCAAGCAAGGCGAAGCGGAACTCGAGCAACTTGTGGCGGACATGCAGCTGCCTGTGGTGATCAGCGCTTTACGCGATCACGGCAAATACACGCAAGAGGAGGTCGTCGGCAAGTATCGAAAGATGATTCCTTGAGATCCGCTCAGAAGCGCGGCGTCGGCATACGGCGCCGTGTTGCTTCGCTCTCGAGACCGTCGTGGTAGATGCGGTGCAGGTCGTCGAAAACTCCGGACCAGGATCTGGAGCATGCGTGGCGTCGGGCGGTGGCGCCCATCCGGCAGCGCGTCGTCTTGCACTGCATGAGATAGCGCACGCTGGCGGCGAAGTCTCGCGAAAGAAAGCCGTCTTGTCCGTCGATTACGCCTGCTCGAACTCCGGTTTCGGGCCTCACAATGACGGGCACACCGGATGACATTGCTTCGAGGATCACCAGTCCGAACGTGTCGGTGGCGGATGGAAAGACGAAGGCGTCCATATTGGCGAATGCCGTGGCGAGAGCTTCGTCGCGAAGAACGCCGGTGAGTTCGGCTGTCCGCAAGTTTGCCCTGAGCCACTCTCGCTCGCTACCCTCGCCCACCAGGACAATGCGAAAATCGCGCTCACCCGTTGCGAGCAGGTTTCGTTCGAGGTCGGCCAGTGCGCGTACATTCTTTTCCGGCGTCAGGCGACCTACGTAGCCGATGCAGAATCGGGGATCCTTTCGGTTGCGGCGTTCGGGTGCAAATAGCTTCGTGTTTACGCCATGAGCCATGAGATAGACAGGACGTCCTGTCGCCTGTGCCAGGTAGTCCACCATCTCCTGGTTGGGTGCGGCTAAGAAGTGGGCCAACTTGTACCATTTCGTGACCGCCCACAACGTTCCCTTTTCGGCTCCGCTACTCACAGCTTCACGAAGCGTTTCTGGCAGGAAGGAACAGCGTGTTTGCAGGCGGCGGTACGAGTATTCGTGGAGATTGGTGTGCCAGGAAGCGACCATTGGAACTCCCACGAGATTCGCGGCCCAGAGGCCGAGCACGCTGACGTCTCCAGGGCCGGTGATGTGGACGAGGTCGGGACGGAACTCGCGAAGCTTGGCAACGGTCAGATCTCGGTGACGCGTGAGGAAGGGATCGCAGTTGAGATCGCTGTCGACGCAAAAGGAAAGCGGACCGCGGCGTAGTTGCAACTCGTCCAATGAGCCCGTTCTGCTGAACGTCGTCTCGGATCCGCCGTAAGCGCAAAAAAGCGGGAACCCGCAACGTTGCGTATAAGCGGCGTACTCGCGACAGAGTGTGCCGACGCCATTCAGCTCCTGAAAACTGTCAGTAAAGAGTGCAACACGCAGGCGAGGGGACGCCAAGTGTTCTTCCGTTGAATATGCCAAGCATGAATCATATAGCGACACGACCCTTCGGGGGCAGCCCTTTGTTCGCCGTGGGGATTCGTGCTTGCCGTGAGCTGACGCGAAAGAGCTACACGAAACCATTTGCTTTGATGACAAACCCGTTATAGAATCCATGCCAATCTCGGAGCAGCGAGAGTGTCTCGACCCACGTGGGGAGGTTCCATGTCGACGTTGCATAGAGGGCTCCGCGTTGTTTGGGGCGCAGTTCTCCTGATTGTTTTGTTTGTGTTGTCTTCAACAGAAGCAAAGGCACAGGTGTTGAAGGCACAGATTCTGGGCAGTGTCAATGACTCGTCTGGGGCATTAGTGCCCAATGCTAAGGTTGCACTTCTGGATGTGACGAAAGGCGTTCGCACGGAGACGGAGACGAACGATTCCGGAAGTTATGTGTTCATCAATCTCGATCCTGGTGTCTACGAGGTATCGGTAGAGCACCAGGGCTTCAGCCGAGCGGTCCGCGGCGGTATCGATCTGCAGCCGAACTCGACTGTTCGTGTGAACTTCGATCTCGTTCCAGGAAGCGTGAACGAAGTGGTTCAGGTTGATGCGGCGGCTCCGCTGCTGCAAACGGACCGTGCGGATACCGGCGGCAAGATCGAACAGATCCAGTTGCAAAACATGCCACTGCTGTTCAATCGCAACTACCAGGGTCTGTTGTTGCTGGTACCGGGAGTCGGCCGTCCTTTCCGGCCGCACTCAGTGTTCTACAACTCGCAGGACAGCCTTGCGGTGCGCGTCAACGGACAGGGCCGGCAGTACAACAACTTTCAAATCGAGGGCATTGAGAACAAGATCGACAACGGCAACTTGACGGCGCTCGTGCCTCCGGCGGAAGCGATTCAGACTGTTGACTTGAGCACGTCGAACTTCGATCCGGAGTTTGGGAACGCTGGTGGCGCGGTGACGAATGTGACGCTGCGTTCGGGCTCGAACGATTTCCATGGAAGCGTGTTCCACTTCCATCGGAATGAGAATATCCAGGCGCGCAACACGTTCGCTGTTACGAAGGCACCTACGGTGTACAACCAGTTTGGCGGAACATTGGGCGGACGAATTGTTCGGGACAAGATGTTTATCTTTGGCGATTACCAGGGAAGCCGTGACCGCCTGGGGCAAGTGAATCGCGTGGTGATGCCGGGGCTGGCTTTCCGCCGCGGAGACCTGAGTGCATCGCCGACGCGCATCTACGATCCGCAGACGGGTGATCCGGTCACGGGTCGGGGGCGCACGCCATTTCCTGGAAATGTCATCCCGGAGAACCGCATCAGCCCGATCGCGAAGAAGATCGTGGGCTTCTTGCCTGACCCGAATGTGAATGCGGCTGAAGGTCAGATCAACTACGACCGAAACACGGTGCTTTCGAAGGATATGAACCAGTTCGACATCAAGTACGACTGGGTGATCTCGACAAATGATCGACTGGCAGTTCGCTACAGCTACCAGAAGGCGACGGTGTTCGATCCCGGTTTGTACGGGCCTGATGCCGGAATCTACGGCGGTCCGCACGGCGATGGCTTCTCGGGGCGTGGTCCCGCGCGGACGCAGAGTCCGGGTATCACGTTCTCAAAGGTCTTTAGCCCGACGTTCGTGTGGGAGTCGCGCTTCGGGATTATACGTAACCGCAACGATGCCCTCAGTCAGGATCACGGGCTAACGACGTCGCAAGACATCGGAGTCAGAGGCGCAAACCTGGAAGCATGGTCGAGTGGCATCGTCGAGGTCCGTGTTGACGGCTACTCCAGGCCGGTTATTGGCTTCTCGCCGAGCCTGCCGTGGGCGCGCTCGGTGACCTCGTTTGGGTTTGTAAACAACTTCTCGAAGACCCTCACGAAACACATTCTGCGCTTTGGCGTGGATCTGCGACGTGAGCGCAATGATTTGCTGCAGACGCAGACATTCAACCCGCGTGGGCGGTTTGAGTATGCCGCGGGGCAGACTGGATCGCCAGACGATACGCAGCGAGGGTTTGCCAATGCATTTGCGGCGTTCCTGCTCGACGTGCCGAACCAATCGGGTCGTGACCTGCCAGTGCAGTTTCCGACCAGGCGTGAACGAAATCTGAACTTGTACTTCCAAGACAAGTGGCAGGTATCGTCGCGCTTAACGGTCGACCTTGGGCTTCGCTACGAGATCCAGTTTGCCGGTCGTCCAAGGTTCAAGGGTAATTATTCGAACTACAACTACCTGAACAACACGCTGGAACTGGCTGGCTATGGAGACATCCCAATGAACTTGGGAGTGAAGACTTACTACAACAACTTCGGCCCTCGCGTGGGCTTTTCGTACCGGCCGACAGACAAGTGGGTTGTGCGATCGGGTTTTGGTGTGAGCTTCATCCCGCGAAGGACAGCACAGAACAACTTTCCGGTTCTGCAGAATGACGGATGGCCGGCACCAAATGCATTCGTGACATCGGTGGTCAGCATGACCACGGGTTTCCCAGCGCCTGCGCCGGCAGTTCTGCCTGAGAACGGCATCATCACGAACCCTCCCGGCACTCAGAGCTATGGCACCACGCCGAGGGACGTGAAGGTTCCTTACGTGATGTCGTGGAATTTTGCGATACAGCGTCAGCTTCCGGGGAACATCGCTGCAGAAGCAGCCTACGTGGGGAATAAGGGCGTGAGTGTGCAGACCGGCTGGAACGTGAATGCGGGAATGGTGCCCGGTTTAGGGAACAATGGGCGTCCACTCTTCAGGCAGTTTGGGCGCGTCGGTGACACAATCACCTACCTTGGCCTGAACACCTGGTATCACTCGCTGCAGACAAAGATCGACCGGCGATTCCACAACGGACTGATGGTGACGGGTGCCTACACGTTCAGCAAGGGCTTGAACTATGAGGAAGACAACGAAAATCTGTTGCTCAATCTGAACGTCGCGCTCGCCAAAGGTCGAATGGCGGATAACCGGACACACGTCTTCACGACCAGCTTCTTGTATGACTTGCCGATTGGTCGTGGTAAGCCTTTTTTGTCGAGCGGAATCGCTAGTTGGATCTTCGGGAACTGGCAAGTGCAGGGCATCGTGAGCCTGATGAGCGGCACGTGGGTTACGCCGATTGCACCAGCATCCACACTCAACGCTCCAGGGAACCAGCAACGGGCGGATCTGGTGGGAGATGTTCGCTATCCGAGGGAGTATGGTCCTGGCGGATTCTTCTTTGACAAATCAGCTTTCACTGTTCCGGCACAGAATACGTTTGGCAGTGCCGGAAGGAACATTATCGAGGGACCATCATTGTTGAGCCTGGATTCGTCCGTCTTTCGTGAGTTTCCGATCCGTGAGGGGCATACTCTGACGTTGCGTGTGGAAGCGTTTAATACCACGAATACGCCTCACTACAACACTCCAGAGCGCGACATCAACTCACCGCAGTTTGGCCGCGTGGTGAGTGCAATGAGCGATCAGCGTCAGTTCCAATTGGCCCTGACGTATCGCTTCTAGTCACGTCTATGGCAGAGTGGGAGGCTCCTCAGCGGAGGGCCTCCTGCTCTGTTATGAGAGCCAACCTTCTACTCTTTGCTGCGTTCCTCGGAGCTGTACCGGCTGCCGAGCCTTCCTTCAATTACGACCGTAAGATTCCGATTGATCTTCGCGAAACGAAAGTCGAGAAGCGTGACGGCGTCACAGTGCGGGACGTCACGTTTGCGAACCTTCGCGGTGGCAGGACAGCGGCGTATCTCGTCGAGCCGGTCGGCGACGGCAAGCACCCGAGTGTGTTGTTTGTGCACTGGTATGAGCCGAAGTCTGCGGATTCGAATCGGACGCAGTTCCTGACGCAAGCCGAGGAGTTGGCCAAGAAGGGCGTGCGGTCGTTGCTGGTCGAGACGATGTGGTCGGATCCGGAGTGGTATCGGAAACGCAATCGTGAGCAGGACTTCGAGAATACGGTGCAGCAGACGAAGGAGCTGCGGCGTGCGATTGATGTCTTGTTAGCACAGCCGGGCGCGGATCCGAAGCGGCTGGCGTATGTTGGGCATGACTTCGGGATGATGCACGGGGCGCTGCTCGCGAGGGTCGACGGGCGTCCGATGGCGTATGCGCTGCAGGCAGGGACGGTGTCGTTTAGCGACTGGTATTTGTTTGGGCCGAAGATGCCGGAACCGCAGCGGACGCAGTTCGTCGAGAAGCTGTCGGTGCTGGATCCGGTGAAGTACATCGGTGCTGCCAAAGGTAAGCCGGTGTTGCTGCAGTTCGGGAAGGGCGACTTTTATGTTCCGGAGGCGAAGGCGAAGGAGTTTGCTGAAGCGACTGGGGAGCCGAAGACGGTGCTGACGTATGACTCGGAGCATCCGCACAAGTTGAATGAGAAGGCGATCGAGGATCGGCAGGCGTGGCTGGTGAAGGTGCTCGGGGTGCGCTAGGGAGGCCCGGGCTCACTTCGACAGAATGTGCAGGGTGGTCCGGTAGCGGCTCACGATGTCCTCCGCCTTTCCCATTTTCTTATCGAAGTCTGGGTGGTGGGGCGTGAGCCGATAGCTGCCGTCTGGCGCTTCGATCAGGAAGAGAGGCTGCCCAACGGTCGAGGGTCACTGAGGGCGGTTGAGTTTGATGCTGGGGGGCTCGCCGCGTTGGAGCCGGGCGCGTTCGCGGTGGAAGAGGTAGAAGGCGAGCGAGACCAAGGCGACGATGGCGATCAACAATAGCGCCACGACCTTGGTCCCGCTGATGCCTGAAGTTTGCTGCTCCTCGGACAAGCTAGCGAACCGACGCGCCGGTGGGCCTGGTCGGCTTCGCGGGCGCCAACGTCTTCTGCAGATTGCTGTGATGGCGGCTGTAGCCGAAGTAGATGGCCAAGCCGATCGCAAGCCAGACAAACAGACGAAGCCAGTTCTCCCAGCCGAGGCCGGCCATCAGGAACATGTTCGCGAGCACGCCCAGAATCGGGACGATCGGAACCAGTGGTGTTTTGAACGGGCGAGGAAGATCGGGGTGCGTGCGTCGCATCACCAGGATGCCGGCGCTCACCAGAACGAATGCGAACAGCGTGCCGATGCTCGTCATTTCGCCGACGATCTGAATGGGCGCGAACGCGGCGAACAAGCCGACGAAAACCATGAACAGCATGTTGCTCCGCCAGGGCGTACGGAACGTTGGGTGGATATCGGAGAAGAGCTTGGGCAGCAGGCCGTCGCGAGACATCGAGTAGAACACGCGCGACTGGCCGAGCAGCATCACGAGAATCACCGATGTATAGCCGGCGATGATCGCGAACTTGATGGCCGACGCAAGCCACTTGTAAGGCATGCGGTCGACGGCGAGAGCCACTGGTGCAGCGCTGTTCATCTCGGTGTACGGCACGATGCCGGTCAGGACGTGAGCGAACAACACATAGAGGAGCGTGCAAACAACGAGCGAGCCGATGATGCCGATCGGCATGTGTTTCTGCGGGTTGCGCGCTTCCTGTGCGGCGGTGGAGACTGCGTCGAACCCTATGAAGGCGAAGAAGACGACGCCGGCACCGCGGATGACTCCGCTCCAGCCGAACTCACCATGCTTACCGGTTGGCGGTGGGATGAAGGGTACGTAGTTCGTCGGGTTGATGTAGGACCAGCCGATGATGATGAACAGAACCACCACCGCTACCTTGACGATCACAATGACCGAGTTGGCCGTCGCCGATTCCTGAATTCCGCGCATCAGCAGATACGAGATGGCGACCACGACGATGATCGCCGGCAAATTGATGATGCCTGTCGTGACGGTGCCGTCGTCGAGCGTAATTTGCTGAAACGGCGAGGCGATTAGTCTAGGCGGCAAATGGATGCCGAGGTCCTTGGCGAGAGACGCGACGTAGCCGGACCAACTGACGGCCACGGTCGACGCGCCCACTGCATACTCGAGCACAAGATCCCAACCGATGATCCACGCGAGTAGCTCGCCCATGGTGGCGTACGAGTACGTGTACGCGCTGCCGGCGATGGGGATCATGGTGGAGAACTCGCTGTAGCAGAGTCCGGCGAAAGCGCAGCCGATGGCGGCCAGCACGAACGAGATCACCACGGCGGGTCCCGCATGGTTTGCCGCGGCGATGCCGGTGAGAGAGAACAGACCAGCACCGATGATGGCGCCGATACCGAGGGCCACAAGTTGCGTCGGCCCGAGCGTTCGTTTCAGCGTGTGCTCGCCTTCCGATTCCGCCAGGATGCGACTCAGGGGCTTTGTCGCGAAAAGACTCATTCCGTAACCTCTTTCTTCCGCCAAACAAAGTACACCGGAATGCCGAGCAAAACGATGATCAGGCCGGGCCAGGTGTAGTTTGGCTTGTATCGTAACAATAGGATTTCGATCAGTCCAGCAAAGATTATGTACATCGCGGGTAGGACGGGGTAGCCGAACGCCTTATACGGTCGTGGCATGTCCGGTCGCGTGCGACGAAGCACGAAGAGGCCCGCAATCGTAAGAATATAGAAAAGTAGCACGGCGAAGATCACATAGTCGAGCAGATCTCCGTATCGGCCGCTGAGGGTGAGAGCGCTTGCCCAGACACATTGTAAAACCAGCGATACGACGGGGGTGTGGTGTTTGGGATCGAGCGTGCCTACTTGTTTGAAGAACAGGCCGTCGAGGGCCATGGCGTAATAGACTCGCGCTCCCGCCAGCAACATTCCATTGACGCAGCCGAACGTCGAGATCATGATGGCGGCAGCGATCAGGGAGGTGCCGGTAGCGCCGAACATCTTGTTGACGACCGCTGTAGCTACTCTGTCCTGAGGGGCGTTCTGGATGGCCTCAAGAGGCAGCGCGTTCAAATAGACAAAGTTGCAGAGCAGGTATAGCGCGGAGACGATACCGACGCCGAGGGCCAGCGACAAAGGCAGGTTGCGTTTGGGATTTCGGATCTCTCCGGCGGTGAAAGTGACATTGTTCCAGGCGTCGCTCGAGAACAGAGCTCCGACCATCGCGACTCCGACGATGCGGATGGTTGTCCAGGTCCAGTCTGCGTTCTCCCAGAAATTCGAGAAGTTGCGGGAGACGGCTTCGGGATCGCGGCCCGCCAGGAGTCCGAAGCCAATCAGGCCGAGGAGCGCTCCGGTCTTGGCGATGGTGAAGACGTTCTGGACGGTGGCACCGGTGCGCACGCCTCGCGTGTTCACCCACGTGAGCAGCACCAGGATCGCGATGGCCACGACCTGCTGCGTATTCAGGAATGGAAGTATGTAGTTGTCGGGCGCTATGGAGGGAAAGAAGACACCGGCAAACTTGGCGAAGGCTACGGCGACGGCTGCGACCGTTCCCGTTTGAATGACCAGGAAAAGCGTCCA
>DASQVJ010000491.1:0-5793 GCA_035640835.1 Bryobacteraceae bacterium | reverse complement strand
CGATGTTGACGGCCGGCGCCGCCGCGGATCGGTTCGCCGGAAAGATCTCAGGAAAAGTGAGACCGAGCGTGCTGCGTTGGACCGCCGTCACATCCGGATCGCCGATGATCGAGTTCTTGCTGATGCTGAAACTCGCGAAGTTCAACATGGTCGGCGAGAACGCATGCTGCAGATTGATCGAGGTGACGTATCCCGGGCGCGGCCGCGGGTTGGGAGTGATGCCGAGATTGTTGTTTCGGAAAGGAAACACGATGTACCACTTATCGTTCGCAAGGCGCCAATTCAGCTGCGTGGTTGACGAGATGTTGTAGTCGATGCGCACGAGCTCCTCGCGGTAGTCGGTCTGGTTCATGCCGGTAGCCACGAAGTTTCCGCCCGGCCCGACGAAGTTCGGCAGCGGATACGGCTTCAGCAGCAACGGTCCGTTCCTCGACCACCGGTTCGCCGGCACGATACGGTCGGGAAACGGCTGGCCCGTCGCCGGATCGATAGGAGCGGGCAGCGATGAGTTGCGAAAGTCGCCGGCGCGCTCGGCTGAGGTAGGAACTGTATTCACGGTCGTCTGTCCCTGCCGCACATATTTCCATTCTTCGCTGAAAAAGAAAAAGAGCTTGTCCCGGTTGCGATTGAAGCGGTTCGGGATAAAGATCGGCCCTCCGATGGTGCCGCCGAAATCGTTGAATCTCAGCGCATCCACGCGGGTTGCGAAGAACGATCGAGCATCGAACGCGTCGTTGCGCACAAACTCGAACAAGGTGCCATGAAAGGCGCGCGTGCCGCTTTTCGTAACCACGTTGACCATAGCGCCTGCGCGGCCGCCAAATTCTGCCGCGTAACTCGCAGTGTCGATCTTGACCTCCGCGATCGCGTCAACGTTTGGATTCACGATCGCGTTGTCGTTTGCGCCATTATCATGATTCTCCGATCCGTCGATCGTGAAGTATGCCGAACTGGTCCGGATACCGTTGATTCGCTGCTGTGTCAGCGACAACTGAGGATTGAAGACGTTCAACGTCGTGCTCGCGACGCCCGGAATTAATCGAAGCAGCTGCGTATAGTCGCGCCCATTCAAGGCAATCTGTGTGAGTTGTTGCTCGCTGATGACGGAACCGACATTGCCCGAGGTCGTCTGTACCTGTTGCGCAGACGCTGTTACCGACACGGACTCACTGACCTGCCCGACCTCGAGGCTAAAGTCGACGACACGGCGGCTGGCGGCGTCGAGGACGAGCCCCGTTTTGCTGCTGGCACGGAATCCCTCCCTTTCCGCGCGCACATCGTAGGTTCCTGCTTGTACGCTGGGGAAGACGTACGTGCCCGAATCATCCGTCCGCGTTCTCTGTTCCAGGCCGGTGCGGACATCGCGTACCACGACGCTTGCGTCAGGTACAGCTGCTCCGGAAGCATCAGTAACGGCGCCGGAGATGCGCCCAACGTTTGATTGCGCCGAAGCTGCTGCTGCGGTCAGCACTGCCGCGCAGATAAGTCGAGCAGATAGAAGAAACCCCTGTTTAGAAGCCATAGAACCTCCGAACCCGTCGATCGGCCTTGCATCGATCGGACCTGATTCTACTGTTATGTCAATGGTGTGTCAACGACCGAATGCAGAACGTCGCGTCCTGGCGGGCAGGCTCTTGGGGTTCTGCTTTGCATCAGCGCCTTCTTGAACCCGGCGCTCACGCCATTCCGTTGGCGCCTCGAGTTGAATACGGCGGATCCTTTCTTCACGCCCATACCCGATATGCGCCCGCATGGCACGGTCCGCCTCCGAGACGTCACCGGACACCAACGATTCCATGAGATCCGTGTGGAACCGCGGCGGCAAAGCATCTCGATGGGTCGCGACATCGTAAAACCAATTGAAGGTCAGGATGTGGTTGCGCTCGATCAGATCGCGGAGTGCCTTGCAGCCTGCGTACTCGGCGATCTTCATGTGTAGATCCAAATGGTAGCTGTGGACAGCGTACAGAAACTCGGAATCATGGACGCCCGAGGCAGCCCGTTTGAAAAGGGCGTCCAACTGTCCGCCCATCCGCAGCATTTCACGCCGCTGCCGAGCGCTCGCTTTGGCGGCGAACAACCTTGCGGCTTGAGTTTCGAGCGCCTCCCGAACTTCGTAACGATCGATGACGTCCTGCTCCGTCGGCACGCGGACGCGTGTTCCCGCACGTGGCCGGCTCTCGAGAAATCCCTCACCTTCCAGTTTTCGGAGCGCCTGCGACACGGGCAAGTGGCTCATCCCCAGTTCCTGTGCAAGGCTTCGGCTTGATACGGGAGCGCCCAGCCGCAATACGCCCCGAAGAATCTTGTCCCGAATCGCGAAGTATGCCTGATCGGCCAGATTCTCTGTATCCTTCGTCCGGCCGACGGCAGGGAATGCCATGCAGCACAAGCTTGCCACGCGCCCTTTGTGATGTCAATTTCCGGGTCGGCTCTGACGTTGCATGGGATGATCCCATTTCTGTAATTACAGTGACGCGCCAGCTATACCGATATCTGAGACCGTGCGTCCGGTAGTGCTTGTGCCAAAGCATCGAGGAAACAGCTGGCCATTCAGATTGATTGGATGAGAGAGGAGAATGAGCTTCGTTCGAGGTGTGATCGCGCGATCAAACGCCTGAGTAATCTCGTTCAGATTGCCGCAGGGTACGGGAATCCGGATCTTGTTTACGACAATCCCGTCTCGCTCCCTTCGCTGCTCCAGTGCATCCGGCATTGCCCAGTAATCGAGCGTCGTGGTCAGGACTTCGTCGCCGGGTCGAAGGGGAACACCCAACAGGACCGCTTGCAGAGACTCCGTCGCATTGCGGGTTATCGCAATTTTCTTCAGGATCTGACCCGAGCATGCCGGCAAGAGCCTTGCGAACCGGTTCGAGCTGCGGACCGTAGCTGAAAATTGTGTTCGGCGTGCACGTCTCTCCGTCCCATGTGCGCCGGACGAAGGCGTCGACTACGGCACGGGGGCTTGTACCGATTCCGGCGTGATTCAGTTTGACAATGCTGCGGTCAACCGCATGCGCCTTCTGGATATCTTGCCACGCTCTCTCGTCCCCAGCGGCCGTGAGTGGAGCCTGAGCGGCTAAATGAGAAACGGCAGTTTGCGTCGAGTCCATTGCATTGCGCTTTCCTCCGGTGGTTGATACTACTGATCGACGACAATGTCGTGGGGTGGGCGACGTGGGACCGATCTTTCATCACAAGCGTCGAGGGTTGAGCTTCCGGGCTGGCGATGTAGAAAACCCTTTCCGACGTGCCGTTGACGCCAAACCATTACCAACCGTCCCAGCAGCAACATTGCTATCGCGGCTAGCCAGCCACGGCCGTCCGACCACCACGATATGGTCAGTGGTCCTGCCGAAACGCCGGCCTGTACATACTCCAACTCGTAAAAGGACTGTTCGTAATTTCGTTTCTGTGCTTTGATCCGGATATCAGGGTCCTGCGGAGCCAGGCAGTTCACCAGATATGCCGCAATCGGGCGCTGGTGATGATTGTCGAAGATGAGTTTACGCTCGGCTCTCGGGCGAGGCACATGCGCGGCGAAGTCGATCTGAATCTGTCCGAGCCCCGCCCTCATGTCGGCAACCTCGGGAAACTTTATCGAGATCAGCTGCAGCTTCAAACGGTCCCCGTCCACGGCAAGCGACAAATCCCCGAGCACTCGCTCCGCGTAGACGCGCTGCTCACGTGCAGAAAGCGTACCGTCACCGTCGAGATCGATCGTCGACATGACAAACGGGAAGATAGCGATGCCTGGCGTCAGCCGAATCTGCGCCTGCACACGATTCTTCTCCACTGAGATGGTTGTGGCCTGCAGGTACTCGTCAAGACGGTGGCTGAAGGCAGGTCTTGCGAAACACAGCAATACGACAAATGTGGCCGCCAGCGCGGTTTTCATTTTGCCGTCAGCTTCCGGCCGTAGTCGTTCGTCGGATCGCGATACATCGTGTGAACATGCATCGTTGGATCGCCACCCAGCGGCTGAGGCGCATACTCGATCACGACGGTCGGTCCCTGAATTCGGTAGTATGCCGTGCCATTACGTCCCGGTGTATGCGTTGTAGCACCACTCCATGCAAACCAGGTTTCGTTGATCCCCGCCTTGATTTCCGCCATCCTCGCGGCAGCAGCGCTGTCGTGAATGATGGTTGCCCATTCGGATATCAGATCGAGGAGCATGGCACGCTGCTGATCGTTCATGCCTGACGCCTTCAGGCCCTCGGGTTGGATCTTCTTACCGTCCTGCCCGGGTCCGAGGACCAAATCAGCTACTCGATAGTTCAGAATGGCCTGTTTTCGCTGGTTTTCATCGAGCGCAGCCAGCAAGGTATACGCCTTATCATTCTCCTGACCCAGTGGTCGTACGGTTTTGCCGTTGATTGTGTAAAGTGCGGGTTGAGCAGCAGTAAGGCTCGGCGTCAGCACGCCTTGTTGTCCCGCGATGGTCACATTGAGCGCCAGGTGGTGACCGCCGAACTGCAACATCCACGGCGTTTTCGCCGACGGCGTCCCAAGGATCGAAATGAAGTACAGATCCTTGCCGAACATCGGATTGTTGCTTCCGCTCGTTCTCAGAATCTCGTCGCCCTCCATGATTTCCTGAACCTTCTCGAAACCTTTTCGGCTGAGCGCAGACGACACGAGAGCCAATGCAGCCGTCCGCTGTTGAGCGTTCAGCTGTCCGAGACCAAGGCCTCCACGAGAAACCATCCGCACCGGAAGATTCGACCAGCGAGCTCTCTGCTGTTCGTCGTCATATGCGAATAGCACACTTTGGCGCTGGCTATCATTGAGCGTCGAAAGGAACGCATCAGCTGTACTGACGATTTGCGCCGTTGGCATTTGGGCTACCGCGTGGCCTGCCACAAAACAGATCAGAGCGATAGCACTGGTTGCGCGTAGCGGCAATAGTTTCACTGGCAATTCCTCCCAGGACGAAGCGTTTTCGATTATGGCCCGCAGGCAGTGGACATGGTATCGCCCTGCGTCCGTCACCGCCAGTGCCCACGCTCGCTCGTTCGCGAGCAATCGCCTCCTAGGGCTTGAAGGAGTAACCTTCCCCCCGTACTGTGACGATATAGCGGGGTGCCTGCGGGTTCTCTTCGAGTTTTCGCCTCAGCCAGGCAATGTGAACGTCAACGGTCCGCGGTCCAATGAAGCGCTGGTTTTGCCAGATCCTTTCCAGAAGACGCTCGCGGGAGAGGACTCGGCCGCGCTGATCGATCAACTGGCGTAGCAACTGCATCTCCTTCGCCGCAAGGTTTACCGGTGTGCCGGCCCTTAGCACCTCTGCGCGTTCGAAGTCGACGATCACCTCGCCGAACTGATACTTCAGCACGGGTGTCAGAGGAGTCTTCCTGAGGCGGCGGAGCAGTGCCGCTACTCGCGCAAGTAGTTCCTTCGGATCGAATGGCTTGATGAGGTAATCGTCTGCTCCGGTGTGCAGACCTTCAACGCGATCATCTATTTGCGCGCGTGCCGTGAGCATCAGGATCGCTCCATCGAAACCTCGCTCGCGTACCCCACGGCACAGATCGAAGCCATTTACGCGTGGCAGCATGACGTCGAGGATCATCAGATCGAACTGCTGTTCATTCGCAACTCCAAGCGCCTCCTCGCCGTCGCCCGACACCACGACATCGTAGCCCTGGCTGCGGAGCAGGTCCGCCACGATCACCTGCACGTCCGGCGCGTCTTCAACCAACAGAATGCGACAGTTCATAGTGCGTCAGGCTTTGATGGCAGGCGCACGGTAAATTGCGCACCTCCCGAGGAAGCATTGCGTACCTCGAT
>DASQVJ010000490.1:0-4168 GCA_035640835.1 Bryobacteraceae bacterium | reverse complement strand
CATTCACGTTCGATGCTCGTATGGCTGGAATGTAGCTCGCGATCAAAACCATCAACAGGACCGTCACAGCCGCCCCGACGAGGCTTGTCGGATCCCAGACGGATACGCCAAACAGCAGGTTCGATGAGGATCGCGCAGCAGGAATCGCGAGTAGTAATCCGGCAGCGATGCCCGCAACAGCAAGCCGTATGCCCTGCTTGACGACCAGCATGCGAACCTCGGCGGGCGTAGACCCCAGCGCCTGACGAATCGCGAGTTCGCGAGTACGCTGCGAAACGATCCAGGCTAGAAGACTGTAAACGCCGACAGCTGCAAGCAAGACGGCGATTACAGCAAAGGACGCGCCGAGATGTCCTGCAATCTTGCGTTGCCACACCGTCTCCTCCACAAGATCCTCAATGGCGCGAACCGCAAAGATGGGCTGCTCGGGATCAACCTCGCGGATGGTGGCCGCTGCCAGACTGGAAATCCTGGCCAACGGCTGCGAAGTCCGGAGCACAAAGAACGTGTCGCCCACGAACTGCTGCTGGTTTGAAAGGTAGATGTCGATTCCGGGCTGACCAGTCAGCGTTTCGCCACGCACTCCTTCTGCGACACCTACGATGACGAACCATTTCTCCTCGCGCGCGTTGAGCGATCCGAGCAACTCGGGCAAACGTACGCGCTGGCCCACAGGTGTAGCGCTGCCAAACAACCGCGCCGCGAGCGGTCGGCTCACCACAGCAACAGGCTGAGTGGTGAGTCTGTCGTCGACACTAAAGCTTCGGCCGGCCAGCAGCGGAATGCCCATCACTTCGAAGTAATTCGGGCTGACGATCTGCACATTGACGAAGGGATTGCGCCGCTGCTCATCGTTGCTTTGACCTTCCGCAACGATCGTGGGCTTCCCGTAATTCTGATTCAGAGCAAGCGGCAGACTATGATTGGCAGCGGCTGCAGTCACACCCGGCAAACTCGCCAACTTCTCCAGAGCCAGCCGGTAGAAGAGCGAGGTCTGATCGGGTTTGTTGTAGCGGGCCCAGGGCGGATCCGTGCGGAACGTAACCAGGCCTGTTCGCCGGAAGCCAGTATCGACGCTTTGCAAATGTGCGAAGCTTTGTACCAGCAGCCCGGCCGCGACAAGCAGCACAACAGCAAGAGCCAGTTCGGCCGCGATCAAAGCGCTGCGGACTTGCGCCTGCAGCCTGCTTCCGCCCGCTCCTCGTGAACCTTCGCGCAATGGCGTCTGCAGGTCGCGACGCAAGGTCGCGAACGCTGGATACAGACCGGCGATGATTCCGCACACGACAGAGAGGCCAAGAGTGAATAGAAGAACAGGCATGTCGATCTGGACCTTCATCCAGGGCGGCAGGTCCGCACGAACAAGTTCTCCGAGTATCCTGATCGCAACCCAGGCCAGACCAACACCCACAACGCCCCCGAGCATTGTGAGCACGAGGCTCTCCGTGAGGACCTCGCGAAGAATATCCCGGCCGGTCGCGCCAACTGCGGAACGAATCGCGAAGTCCCTACTGCGACCGATTCCGCGCGCCAACAGCAGGTTGACGACATTCGCAAGAGCAATACAGAGCACCAGTGCGACCAGAGCCATGGTCAGCAGGAGGTAGGGCCGAATCTCGCCGACGTAAGCCTCGCGCAACGGAACGATCCGAAATCCGATGTCGCGATTTGTATCCGGATACTGCCGGGCCTGATCCTGTGCAAACACCTCGAGCCGGGACTGCGCTTCGCTCAAGGAGATTCCCTGGCGCAGGCGTGCGACGACAAACAAGCTGCGCACGTTATTGTTTTGCGCGCCGCCCAAGTGTGCAGCGCGGTAGACATCGTTGGCGATGGGGAAGTTGAACTCCGGTGGCGCGACACCGACAACGTTGTACGGCGCGTTATCGAGTGTGATCGATTTGCGAACGATGTCCGTGTCACCGTTCATTCGGCTCTTCCACAGCGGATGACTCAACACCACGGCCGGATTCCGCTGCCGGTGACTCCCTTCCTCCCACGAGGACCCGAGTGTCAGACGTACACCGAGCACGCGAAAGAGGTTCGCGGTCGTCATGCAGGCGCGCACAACCTCGGGTGAACCATTAACGACCAGGTTGTATTGACTCGGATACCAGCCGGCAGCGCCTTCGAACGCGCTCGAAAGCCGGTCGAGTTCCTCCCACTCGCGCGGCATCAGCTTGCCCACAACGCCGCCCTGCAATGACTCGATGCGGACGAGACGTTCGGATTCGGGGAAGGGAATCGGCCGAAGCAGCAGTCCGTTGACGAAGCTGAACATCGCCGCACTGGCTCCGATGCCCAGCCCCAGGATCAGCACGGCCGCCAGCGCAAAACCGGGACTCTTTCGTAGCGATCTAAGTGAGTAACGCATGTTGCCTCAGAACGTGAGCTTCAAGGCAAGCTGCACTTGCCGTGGGTTTGTTCCATTCAGCGTACTGGTGACGCGTCCGAAGCGCGCATCACGCACAACAGCGACTGGTGGACCCATGATCGCGTGATTCAACAAGTTGAAGAAATTCGCCTCAAGGCCGAGTAACGTTCGTTCCGTAACCGGAAACTTCTTGATCACCGACATGTCGTAGACCTGCACTGCGGGACCGCGCAGCGCGTTGCGTCGCATGACAGCGTATGGGTCGGTCACGTTGGTCGGGATTCCAAAGTACTGATCGATCTCGGGCTTCGGCAGGAAGTGCTGCGTCCGGCCATAGCGCCCGTCAGCATAGATATCCGACAGCGAGCCCTGCTTCAGCGCGGGACGAGGACTCGTGGCAATGCCGACGTCCGCGTAGTCGCTGCCTTCCGAAACGTAGACCGGAAGCGCGGACCTGAGCGTCAGCACTCCCGCGAGCGAAAAGTTGCCCACGATCGCATTCAGCAATGCAGGCATCGAGCTGGCGAAACGGCGCCCGCGTCCAAAGGGCAGTTCGTAAATGTGACTGACCGTGAGATTGTGGCGAACGTCGAAATCCGAGTATCCACGCTCCGCAAGAACCGGTCGCGGCGCCCAGCGCGATCCACCCTGGAACCCTGTCGCAGGCGTCCCGTCGAGATTGATCAAACTCGGGAACTGGGCCAAACCTGGTGCTGGATTACGAACAGAGTTGTCGCCGACGTCCTGCGAGTAAGTGTCCATATTGCGACTGTATGTGTACGCAACAGTCATATCGAGCCCTTGCGTGAAGCGGTGCCGCGCGTATACCTGAAGAGAGTCGTACTGCGCATCCGCCGCGTTATCCGTGTAGCGATAGCGCGCATAACGTTTGTCGGGTCGCGCAGTCTGCGGCACACCGCCCAGCCCGTTTGGTTCTGCCCAGCGGTACAGTCCATCGGAGCGCAAACCGACGTAAGCGACGGTCACGCTGGTATTCGCTGCGATTCGTCGCTCGAAAGCCGCGTTGAATCGATGTGTCGTCGGGTTGCGCAGAGTGGGATCGACGAAGCGCCCTTGTGGAGGAATGGCAGTGTCGAGCGGGATCTTCGCACCGGCCGGGAAAGGCAGGAACGTGAAGATGTTCGAGTGAGCATACGGCGGATTCAGCACACCGAAATCGAATAGCCGCTGGAAGAACCGGTCGTTATACATGCCCCACGCTACTCGGATGACGTTGGATCCTCGCCCACCCGGATTCCAGGCGAGCCCGAGGCGCGGCTGCCAGTTGTTGCGGTCCGGCTGATGAAAGGGCCTGTCGTCCGTCACAGGCGCCACTACATTCGCGGTCGGACCGAACTTAAAAGGGCTGACATCCGGAACAATCTTGCCGGACGGGTCAACCGCATACAGATTGCCCATGAAGTTCCCGACCGGTGAGTACGTTCCGAAGAGGCTATAGCGCAAGCCTGCGTTGATGGTCAGGCTTGAAGTCCATCGGAAGTCCGCCTGCGTGAAGTATTCCTGCTCGGTACTGCGCCAGCCGCGCAGCGGAGTTGTGGGACCGCCATTGACGCCGTAAAGAGTCGTGTTCAATTCTGCTGACACAGCCTCAAGCTGGCTGGGACTGGAGCCGATCAACCCCGCGGGTCCGACGATGCCGTTGAACTGAAACGTGGAGGCATTGCTGATCAGAAGCGTGTTGAGGATGAGTCTGCGAATGTCGAGACCCGAACGGAGGGTCAGCCGCCCACGATTCCAGGTGTGTAGCACGGCGGCTTGGGGAACGGTTTGATT
>DASQVJ010000489.1:0-3522 GCA_035640835.1 Bryobacteraceae bacterium | reverse complement strand
GCTGAAGGGCGGGCACGAAGGCACCAAACATATAGCGACCATAGCTTGCCGCGCCTGGCCTCCCTTTACTCTGCCACGTCCGCCGCTGCAGTTTCACTCACTTTCAACGCACCCCAAGGTGCGGACCCCAGGCTGAAGGCTGACAGCTGACGGCTGATCGCTTGCCCCGACCGCTGATCGCTTGCCCGGGCTAGAATCTTAGCCGATGACCAGAGAAGAGATCCGCCTGCGGGCATCAGCTGATCGCGTCATGCACTGGAAGCGTTGGGGACCGTATCTGAGCGAGCGTGCCTGGGGGACCGTTCGCGAGGATTACAGCCAGTACGGCACGGCGTGGGACTACTTCTCTCACGACCATGCTCGATCTCGCGCCTATCGATGGAATGAGGACGGCATCGGCGGATTTTGTGATCGGCACCAGCAGATCTGCATAGCGCTGGCACTTTGGAATGGGAAAGACCCAATCCTGAAAGAGCGCATGTTCGGCCTCACTGGCGTGGAAGGCAATCACAGCGAAGATCCGAAGGAATGCTATTACTATCTGGACTCGACGCCAACGCACTCGTACTGCAAAATGCTCTACAAGTACCCGCAACGCGAGTTCCCCTACTCGCTGTTGGTCAGCGAGAATCGTCGCCGGACGCGCGCTGATCCTGAGTTCGAGCTTACCGACACCGGCATTTTCGATGATGACCGTTACTTTGACGTTTTCATCGAATACGCCAAGGCCACCCCTGAAGACATCTGCATGCGGGTGACCGCTTGGAATCGCGGACCAGAGCCTGCTGAGCTTCACCTGCTTCCCACCATCTGGTTTCGAAATACCTGGAGCTGGCGCGGCAACTGTCCAAAGCCGGAGCTCGCAAAATACCCGAGCTCGGAAGGGGTAGTTCGCCTGCAGCAGCATTACTACGGGGAGCGGTGGTTCGTTTGCGACGGTGAGCCGGATCTGCTCTTCACAGAAAACGAAACGAACTACGAGCGGGTCCACAGCTATGCCACGGACGCGCAGTATGTGAAGGACGCCTTCCACCAGTTTGTGATTCATGGCCAGGCTGCAGCGATCAACCCTCACCTGACCGGCACCAAAGCGGCCGCTCACTACAAGTTTGTGATGACGCCCGGCTCCTCCGTTACTGTTCGCGCGCGGTTTCGTCCTGAATTGCCGGCCGGCGAACCCAGTGATTCGTACATCGGGCTGGATTTCGACGACGTGTTCCGCCACAGGATCGAGGAGGCCGACGAGTTCTACAACGCCAACATCTGTCCCGGCAAGCTCTCGACGGATGCGATCAACGTGATGCGCCAGGCCTTCGGAGGCATGATGTGGTCGAAGCAGTTCTACCACTACGTTGTGAAGGACTGGCTTGACGGAGACCCAGCAATGCCGCCTCCCCCGCCGCAACGACGCTACGGACGCAATAGCAGTTGGACGCACTTGTTCAATGCCGACGTGATCTCAATGCCCGACAAATGGGAGTATCCGTGGTACGCGGCATGGGATCTCGCGTTTCATTGCGTACCGATTGCGCTCATCGATCCTGACTTCGCCAAAGAGCAATTGATGCTGATGGTCCGTGAATGGTACATGCATCCGAATGGGCAACTACCGGCCTATGAGTGGGCATTTGGCGACGTGAATCCACCGGTGCATGCCTGGGCGGCCTGGCGAGTCTACAAGATCGAAAAGAAGCGCACGGGACGAGGGGATACTGACTTCCTCGAGCGTATCTTCCACAAGCTGATGCTTAACTTCACCTGGTGGGTGAATCGCAAAGACTCACAGGGACGCAACGTGTTCGAAGGCGGCTTCCTCGGTCTCGACAATATCGGGCCGTTCGATCGCAGTAAGGCCGTACCTGGAGGCGGTCGAATCGAGCAGGCCGATGGGACTGGCTGGATGGCGATGTATACGCTCAACCTGCTCGCGATCGCAATGGAACTCGCCGCCGAAGATCCGACGTACGAGGACGTCGCCAGCAAGTTTTGGGAGCACTTCCTCTACATCGCGACCGCCATCAATCACCTGGGCTCAGACGGCGCCGGAATGTGGGATCCCGACGATTGCTTTTACTACGATGTGCTGTACACGCCCGATGGCCGGCACATGCCGCTCAAAGTACGGAGCATCGTCGGCATGATCCCGCTCTTTGCAGTGGAGACGCTCGACATGGATGTCGTGCAGCGCCTGAAAGGGTTCAAGCGCCGTATGGATTGGTTTCTTAGCAATCGGAAAGACCTCACGGCGAACGTGGCGTCCATGGAAGCTCCCGGAGTTCAGCACCGCCGGTTGCTTTCAATAGCCGGCGAGTTTCAGCTGCGGCACATGTTGCGCGCACTCCTGGATGAGTCAGAGTTTCTCGCCCCGTATGGCATCCGAGGCCTTTCGAAGAGACACAAGGATCGACCCTACACCACAAACATCAACGGGGTCGGCTATTCCGTCCCCTACGAGCCCGCCGAGTCGACTGAGGGACTGTTTGGAGGCAACTCGAACTGGCGCGGGCCCATTTGGATGCCTATCAACTTCCTGCTGATTGAATCACTGCAGAAGTTCGATTACTACTATGGCTCCGGATTCAAGGTGGAGTGTCCGACGGGCTCCGGCCAGTACATGACGCTGTCGCAAGTCGCGGCCGAGCTGTCACGTCGATTGACGCGGCTTTTCCTGCAGGATTCGAACGGTAAAAGGCCAATCCACGGTGAGTTCAACAAGTATGCCTCGGATCCTCACTGGCGCGACCTCGTCCTGTTCTACGAATACTTTCATGGCGACGACGGAAAGGGTCTGGGCGCCCCACATCAGACTGGTTGGACGGGCTTAGTCGCCAAGCTCTTGCAACAAAGCGGAGAGTAGCACAGAGGTCGCACACGTCCGGCTTGATAAAATCGCGAGCAAATGAATGACAGCCTAGTGTATGCGCCGAGTCCCGAGTTTGTCTCAAAGGCAAACGTGCGCGGCATAGAGGGTTATCGAGAACTTTACGCTCACGCTGATGCCGATCCGAACGGATTCTGGGACGAGCAGGCGCGGGCCGAACTGTCCTGGTTCGAACCTTACTCGAAGGTGCTCGAGTGGACACCGCCATTTGCCAAATGGTTTGTTGGCGGCAAGTTAAATGCGGCATACAACTGCGTCGACCGGCATCTCGAGTCTCGACGGAATAAGGCCGCGATCATTTGGGAGGGAGAGCCCGGCGACCAACGAACGATCACGTACGGCGAGCTGCACAGGCTCGTTTGCCGATTTGCGAACGTCCTCAAGAAACTTGGTCTGAAGACAGGCGATCGCTCGATCATTTACATGCCGATGGTGCCCGAAGCGGCGGTTGCGATGTTGGCCTGCGCGCGACTGGGCATCACACACAGCGTCGTGTTCGGAGGGTTTTCTTCGGAAGCTCTGAAAGCTCGCATTCAGGATCTCGGCGCCGCGGTGGTCATCACAGCCGACGGATTCTGGCGTCGAGGGAAGGAAGTCCGCCTCAAACCCGCAGTGGACGAAGCGCTCCAGGAGTGTCCAAG
>DASQVJ010000488.1:0-3771 GCA_035640835.1 Bryobacteraceae bacterium | reverse complement strand
CGGGATGACGCTGATTATCATCACCGGTGGAATCGACCTCTCGGTGGGCGCAATCCTCGCGATGTCGGGATTGCTCGGATGCATGGCGCTGGAGCGAGGCTACCCGATCTCCGTTGGCATAGGGCTCGGGATTTTGACCGGATGCTTTTGGGGCTTCCTCAATGGATTCCTGATCACTCGATTGAAGGTCAATCCATTCATCGTGACGCTCGGAACGCTGGGTATCGTGCGCGGACTGACGCTGATCATTTCGAACGGTCTGCCGGTGCACCAACTGCCGAAGGAGTTTGCGTTTCTCGGGGAAGGGAATCTGCTGGGCGTCCCGGTGGTGCTATACATTCTGGTCGCGTGTGCTTTGTTGGTGCACGTCCTGCTCGAGCACACGAAGCTCGGGCGGTACACGTTCGCCATTGGGAGTAACGTCGACGCTGCCTTCTATTCGGGCATTTCTGTCGCGTTTTACACCACTGCGGTTTACGCTATTGGAGGCGCGTTGACCGGCTTGGCAGGCATGATCGAGGCGTCACGGTTGATGACAGGTCAGCCTACGGCCGGGCAAGGTTACGAACTGCAGGCAATTGCCGCTGTCGTGATCGGCGGTGGCAGCCTGCGGGGCGGAGAAGGAAGCGTGCTGGGCACCTTGATCGGCGCATTCATTATGGGCTTGTTGTCGAATGGCAGTGACCTCCTCGGGATCAGCCCCTATCTTCAGCAGGCCATCATCGGTGCGGTCATTATCCTGGCAGTGACCGTGGATGAGTTTCGAAAGAGAAAGGCGGTGGCGTAAGAATGCCTACACTCGACCAAGTATTTCTGAACTTCTCGGCGTCTAAACTCAGGCAATACCTGACGCGCATTGAGGACTGCCTGGATCGGCTTACGTACGAGCAGGTCTGGGGACGGGGTTCCGAGGCTGAGAACGCCATCGGCAACCTCGTGCTTCATCTTTCGGGCAACGTGCGGCAGTGGATCCTCACGGGTGTTGCAGGGCACACGGATGTGCGAGTGCGAGACCGGGAGTTTGCCGCTCGAGGTGACATCGAGATTGCGGACCTAAAGACACGTCTTCGTGGAAGTGTGGAGGAAGTGGTGGCCGTAATTGAGCGCCTGACTCCGGAGCGTCTAGCGGACACGATCGAAGTGCAAAAGTACGACGTAACGGTGCTCGAGGCGGTCTATCACGTGGTAGAGCATTTCGGTTATCACACCGGACAGATCATCTTTGCAACGAAATGGCTGACCAAGAGCGATCTAGGTTACTATTCACATCTAACGCAGTCACAACATAAAGAGACCCTACCGTAATTCGGGTTTTCGCATCATAATTGGGAGGTTAGCGGTTGGACCTCCACGTTGTGAGGAACCCGATGCGTCATGTATTCGCATTCGCGCTCGCTTTACTCTCTCTCGCCACCCGTGTGGAGGCGAGCGGTACTGTTCCTGCCAAGACCTCTGGACCTGTCACGATCCTGCTGCAGTTCGATCAAGAGCATAACGATATGTCGCTCGAGGAGATGAAGCGAGAGCTCACGGCGATCATGAAGGAAGCGGGCCTCAAGTTCGAGTTCCGCATGCTCCAGGACGTCACGACCGGCGACTCCTTCAACGACCTTGTTGTGGTGAAGTTTCGCGGCAAGTGCCGGATGGATGTTGTGCCCCAACTGCTCGACGAACGAGGGCCGCTGGCTTTTACTCACTCGGCCGATGGCCGCATTCTTCCCTTCAGCGAAGTCGAGTGCGACCGCATCCGTCTGTCGATCTCGAGCGCGATGTACGGCGCGGATCGGAAAAAGGCGGATCTGCTGCTAGGCCGCGCGCTAGGGCGAGTGGTCGCGCACGAGATCTATCACATCGTGGGCAACACCAAGAAGCACGGACATAACGGAGTGGCGAAGACATCGCTCAGCGCCACTCAGTTGATTTCCGACAAGCTCGTTCTGCACGAACACGACGTGGATCGCATACAGCACGGTCATTGACCCCTTGCGGACAAGGTTGTTCTGGAGCACGATAGCCTTGCATGACCCGTCGCCGTTTACTTAAAGTTGCCGCGGTTGCCGGGTTCGCGTTGCCCGTTGGCCGTTCTCAGGCTGCACGGGTTTTCGAACTCGACAACTACCAGTTACTCCCGTACAACTTATTCCTTCCCAAGTTCGGCGGCGGCTACTTACTGAATATCCATGAGCAACTCACCGCCGGTCCAGTGATTAGCCGCATCGATCGGCGTGGCAGGCGCGAATCGTTCGTGTTGGCGCTGCCGGAAGGTTCTCCCCGCCGCATCCAGGACTGGGCGATCGGTTCTGATGGCACGATCGTCGTAATTGGCTCTGCCTTCAACGCATCCGGCAAAGTTGTCATGTACGGCGCCCGAGTGCCATTGAATCGAAGCCTCCAGGTCGCGAAGGTTTGGCCGCACGTGCCGCAGAGTGTTGCGCTTGCATCCGACGGATTTGTTTGGACGATGGCAGCCGGCAACGTATTGAGACGATTCGATACGAACTTGGAACTCGTCTCCACCAAGACGGTGCTCACTCGAGTTTGCGCTTGGCACGCCCAAACGACCCTTGCCGCGTCCCGGGACCGCGTCGGCTGGATGACGAAGGCGGGCGAGTACATTGAGTTCTCACTCGACGGCGTCGAAGCTGCGCGATATCCGGCTACCCCTGAGGTCGACAGCTTCGCCCTCAGCGACCGCGGGCACGTGGTGATGTACGGAACGGAGGACGAAACCGGAGGATTCTTTTATCTGGACCGCGATTCGAAGTCCTGGGTGGAACCAGAGATCGCGGGCAACGAGGATTTTGGATTGGGGCGAGTGGTCGGGTTTGATGGCGAACTCCTCGTGACACACACCTTGGAGAAGGTCGGCTGGTGGCGCATTGAGTGAAGGTGAGGCCTCTTACATATAGCAGCCAAATCGACCCCATCCAATTTTCCTACTGGACACAAAGCTCGCCTTCCTATAAAGTTTTAGAAACCGGAACACCCGGAAATACGTTCACCATGCCCCCGTCAACGGTGAACCCTCGCGACCCACTCGCCTAGTCGGCGCTTTTTGCACTCCCCTGTCGGAGCGCGCGGCAGCAACAAAGCCGCACGGCCATTGGCCATCGATTTCAGACAGGAGATGTAAATGCGGGTTTTGGGGTTACCAACTCTCAGGAAGTATAAGGTTGTGTTGCTCGGCGCCCTGTTGAGCGGCATCGGCGTGCTTGGTCAGTCGTTTCAGGGAGGTGTTCGTGGCAGCGTTTCCGATGCGGGAGGCGCCATGATGCCGGAGGCCAAGGTCACGCTCATTGACGAGGCGACCAACACCTCACGCTCGACCCTGACGAACAGCACGGGTGAATACAACTTCACCGCAGTGAATCCCTCGACATACACGCTGGTGGTCGAGGCGCCGGGTTTTAAAAAGTTCGATAAGAAGTCGATCATCGTTGGTACCCAGCAGTTCCTCACCATCGATCCGAGGCTCGAAGTCGGCGATGTGACCGAGAGCATCATGGTCACGGAAGAAGTCCCTCTCATCGAGTCGGCGAATGCATCCACGGGCCAGGTGATCGACCGGCAGAAACTGGTGGACCTTCCGAACCTTGGGCGCAACCCGTTCATGATGTCGAAGATTGCGCAGAACGTAACGCCCGTAGGCAATCCCAACTTCAACCGCATGCAGGATCAGAGCGGGTCCTCGCAGATCTCGATTGCTGGCGGTCCTGTTCGCGGCAATAACTACCTGCTCGACGGCGTGCCAATCACGGATACGCAGAATCG
>DASQVJ010000487.1:0-10438 GCA_035640835.1 Bryobacteraceae bacterium | reverse complement strand
GTGTCCGTCTGCCTTATCCACAGACTCTGGTCGCCTTTGTCCACCTGCACGTAAGCGATGAAGTTGCCTTCGGGGGCAATCGCAGCCGAAGAGATATTTCCGGAAGTCGTTAGCCGACTCACTTCGAAATTCTCGAAGGAGTGCGTGGCGTGGGGCTCTGGCTCTTGCCTGGTGGGAAATGAAAAGCGCGAGGTCAGCAGAATTACGAAGAGGGCGATCAACCAGCCTCGACGCTTACGCGGGATTCTCGACCAGAGCGAGCGGAGGGCTGCCCAGTCCACACGAATGCCATCCTGCCCAACTGGATGTGGAGGTGGAGGGTCTGCAGGAGGTGCGTCTGTGCCCATTGCCATTTGGGCCGGAAGTTGGGCGAAGCGCGGATCGGGGGCTCCGGGATTGCTCGGGGTCCGTTGTGGATACGCAGAGCGCGATGGTTGAGCCGCGTAACCGGTGTGCGATGACGGAAGCGGCATGGCAGGCGTCGACGAGTAGCCGCTCGGCATGGCGGGATAACCGGACACTGGCGTGATTCGCAGGGTGCCTTCGTGGTCGAGCGATCGACGAAGCTGCTTCAGGTCAACCAGGAGGTCCTTAATTGTTTGGTAGCGTTCGTCGGCATGTTTGGCGAGGCACTTGGCGACGATGCGCTCCAGCTCGGGCGACGCTTCGAGACTGAAGGCCGCCAGGGGTGGCTGCTGTTTTTCCAGAATCGCAACGATCAGGTGGCTGGGAGTTTCGCCTTCGAATGGCGGCCGGCTGGCAACGAGCTCATAAAGGACGACGCCAAGGCTGAAGATGTCGCTGCGCGCATCGACGGGCAAGCCGCGGGCCTGCTCGGGCGACATGTAGGCGGCGGTGCCCATGACGACGCCTGCCCGTGTCTCGAAGGCCTGCGTCATCGCTTGTGTGTCGCCCGCGCTGGAGCCGGCTCGCTCGGTGAGCTTGGCCAGGCCGAAGTCGAGGATCTTCACGTACCCGTCGCGGCGCACCATGATGTTTTCGGGCTTGATGTCGCGGTGAACGATGCCGGCTTCGTGTGCAGCCGAGAGTCCGGCAGCGACCTGGATGATGATGTCGAGGGCTTCGCGAAGGTTCAGGCGGGTGCGGGCGCGGCCGCGGAGGGTTTCGCCGTCGACGAACTCGGCTGCCATGTAGGGAAGGTGGTCCTGCTCGCCGATGTCGTAGATGGTGAGGATGTTGGGGTGATTGAGCGCGGAGGCAGCCTTGGCTTCCTGCGTAAAGCGGCGGAGCCTTTCGGAGTCGAAGGCAAGCTGGCGGGGAAGGACTTTGAGCGCGACTTTGCGGTCGAGCCGCGTATCGAGGGCGAGGAAGACCTCACCCATTCCGCCTCTCCCCAGCACGGAGAGGAGCTCGTAATGGCGAACACGTCCTCCCACGACGAATTCGGACATGGATGCTGAGAGTTTAGCAAGGTGGGTGGGAGGTTATTCCCTGTGGTCAGACGGTATCGGACCGGTACCCCCCTGAATGGACGCGCATTGCCTGTGGCAGGGGCTATGGGTACGAAAGAGTCAGCCTTAAGGCAGCCCTCCAATGGAGCTGCCCTCGAAAACGGTGGTGATTCCTGGGCGGAAGTACAGGAAAAACCGTAGTTTTGAGATCTTCTCTCTTCAAAGTTCCTCTAGTAACATATACGCAGGCGACGCCGCCTGTATCTATCAGGAAGTTCATGCGCTTATCTCGGTTTGCGGTCGCGGCTGTATCCGTGACGGGCTTGCTTTATTCGGCGAGCACCACCACCAAAAATCCAGCCAAGCCGGAAGTGCCGGCGGCTCAAGTGGGTTTCGATCAGGCAGTGAAGCCGGTCCTCGCGGCCCGGTGCACGATGTGCCACAACGATCGGAACGCGTCCGGAAGTCTCAATCTGACACCGTTCCTGGCGGCGGCGTCGATTGCGGAGAATCGGGAGGAGTGGGAGCGCATCCTTCAGAAGATTCGGACCGGCGAAATGCCGCCCCGAGGACTGCCTCGTCCGACACAGCCGCAGATCGATATCCTTCTCGGGTACGTGCGCGGAGAGTTCGAGAAGGCCGATCGGAACGTCAAGCCCGATCCCGGCCGCGTCACGGCTCGACGGCTGAATCGCGTCGAGTATTCGAACACGATTCGGGATTTGCTGGCAGTCGACTTCCGGGCTGAGAAGGATTTTCCCTCAGATGACTCGGGGCATGGCTTCGACAACATCGGCGACGTTCTGACGATCTCGCCGGTGCTGATGGAAAAGTACGTTCGCGCGGCGGAGCGCATCTCGGCGCGTGCGATTGGCGCTGATCCGCTGCCCAAGAAGCCGCTGGAGTTCGAGTATCACCAGAAGGACAAGACGATCCGGCGGCTGGATCGAAGCACGATTGAGGCGACTCATCACGTCGACTTCGATGCCGAGTACATCGTGCGCATCGGGTTGCCTGGCGAGAGAGCTGCCGATGCCAAGCCGGTAAAGTTCGGGTTCTGGATGGATGGCAAGCTGCTCCACTCGCAGATGGTGGAGACGAAGCCGTCGGGGCTCGTTTACTTCAATCCGTACTCGGAAGAAGAGTTTCGGCTGTACTTGCCGGAAGGCGATCACGTGTTTCGGGCGGCCTTCATCGACGATGACTTCGTCAAAGGCCTGAGCGACAAAGACGCCTACAACCAGAAGAAGAACAAGTTTCTAAATATGATCAAGTTCGTCGGGCCGTTCCCGTCGAACGTGGAGAAGGCGAGCCGCAAGAAGGTTCTTATCTGCAATCCCGGGACGGGCAAAGCGTGCGTGGAGAAGATTGTCAGCACGCTGGCTCACAAGGCATACCGGCGGCCGGTGACGAAGGCAGAGGTGGCCTCGCTGGTGAAGTTTGTCGACCTCGCTAAAGCGGAAGGCCAGAGCGTGGAGCAGGGCATCCAACTCGCGATCACGGCAATGCTGGTCTCGCCGCACTTCCTGTTCCGCATCGAGCGCGATCCGGATCCGAATGATCCGGCGAAAGTGCATCAGATCTCCGAGATCGAGCTGGCTTCGCGATTGAGCTACTTCCTGTGGACCTCGACGCCTGACGAACGGCTGCTCGGATTAGCGGAAACCGGCAAGTTGCGGGCAAACCTCGACGCTGAGATCAAACGGATGCTCGAGGATCCGAAGTCGGCGGCGCTGGCGGAGAACTTCGCGGGGCAGTGGCTCGAGACGAGGAATCTCGACAGTGTGCGGCCGGATCCGGTGAAGTTCCCGGAATGGGGTCCGGAGCTGCGCGACGCGATGAAGACGGAAACGAAAATGTTCTTCGAAGCGGTCCTGCGCGAGAACCTACCCCTGACCGAATTCCTGGATTCGAAGTTTACCTTCTTGAACGCGAAGCTGGCGAAGCATTACGGCATCCCAGGTGTGACGGGTCCGGATTTCCGCAGGGTTGAGCTGACGACGCCGCAGCGTGGCGGGGTTCTCACTCAGGCCAGCGTCCTGACGGTCTCGAGTTATCCGACGCGCACCTCTCCAGTGATTCGCGGTAAGTACATCCTGCAGAATGTTTTAGGCGCTCCGCCGCCACCGCCGCCACCGGACGTTCCATCGCTCGACGAAGAAAAGGTCGGACAGGGTCCGCTGCGCAAGCAGCTCGAGGAACACCGGGCGAATGCGATTTGTGCCTCGTGCCACAACCGGATGGACGTGCTCGGGTTTGGACTCGAGAATTATGATGCGACCGGAAAGTGGCGAACGGTGGATGGCAAATTCCCGATCGATACCAGCGGCACATTCCCGAACGGCAAGTCGTTCACGAGCCCGGCTGAGATGAGGGCGCTCCTTAAGGACGACCTGCCGGACTTTTCGCGCGCGCTGACCGAGAAGATGCTGACGTATGCTCTCGGTCGCGGCCTGGAACGATATGATCGCAGGACGGTGGACGGGATTCATGACAAGGTCGCCGCGTCCGGCTATAAGTTTCAAACCCTGGTATATGAGATCGCCAAGAGCCTGCCGTTCCAGTCGCGGCGGGGCGAGGTGACTCGTAAGCAGGAAACTCCGAAGGTAGTGGCTTCCAAGACGAAGGGGTAACTCGAGCATGATCACACGAAAGGCGCTTCCACGACGCACTTTCCTGAGAGGTTTGGGGGCTGCTGTAGCGCTCCCGGTTTTTGATGCGATGACTCCGGCTCTGAGAGCGAGCCAGGTCGAGAAGCCAGTTCGCATGGGCTTCGTGTACGTGCCGAACGGCATGGACATCCGGAACTGGAACCTCGACTACGAAGGCAAGTTGAGCACGTTGTCGCCCATCATGAAGCCGTTGGAGCCTTATCGCGACGAGCTGACGGTGCTCGGGAACCTGACGCACAACAACGGTCGCGCGCTGTTGGATGGGCCCGGCGATCACGGGCGCTGCTGCGGATCGTACCTGACTGGCGTGCAGCCGACGAAGTCGGCGGTGGATATTCACTGCGGCATTTCCTGCGATCAAATCGTTGCCAACGCGATCGGACAGAAGACGCGTTTCCCGTCGCTCGAAGTGGGAATGGAGGATTCGCGGCAGGCGGGCGATTGCGATTCTGGTTACTCGTGCGCGTACACGAACAATCTGGCGTGGCGCACCGAGACGCAGCCGCTGCCGCCGATTCTGGATCCCCGGGCGCTATTCGAAAGGCTGTTTGGTGCGGATGCGGGCTTGTCGCCGGAGGCGCGAGCTCAGCGGAATCGGTTCCGAAAGAGCATTCTCGACTTCGTATCCGAGGACACGCGGAAGCTGCAGTTGGACCTGGGACCGACGGATCGCCGCAAGCTCGATGAATATCTCGGTTCGATTCGCGATATCGAACTGCAGATCGAGAAGGCTGAGAAGGACAACACGCACATCGAGCCGGGTATCGACAAGCCGTACGGAATTCCGGCCGACTTCGCTGAGCACTTCAAGCTCATGACGGATATGTTGACCGTCGCAATGCAGGCGGATCTGAGCCGGGTGTTCACGTTCCTCGTGACGCGTGAAGGTTCGTCGCGACCGTATCGTGAGATCGGGATTCCGGATGGCCATCATCCGTTGACTCACCATCGCAACGATCCGGCACTGATGGAAAAGGTGACGCAGATCAACACCTACCACACGAAGCAGTTTGCCGCCTGGGTGGAGAAGCTGAAGTCGATTAAGGAAGGCGACGGCAGCCTGCTGGACAACTGCATGATCGTGTACGGCGCGGGCCTGGCGGATGGCAACCGGCACAACCACGAAGATCTGCCGACTGTTCTGGTGGGCCGTGCGGGTGGATACATCAAGCCTGGGCGACGAATCGTGTATCGTCGCGAAACCCCGATGTCGAATCTGTTCCTGACCATGATGGATCGGATGGGCGTCCGTATGGAGGAGTTCGCCGACTCCACGGGTCATCTCGACGCGTTGAATTTGAGTTAGCAGTATGCAGAGATCTCGTAGGACCAAGCCTCCGATCGGCGTGGTGTTCGATGCCACGATGGGTGAGCGCATCGACACGGTGCTGGCCATGGCGCTGGCCTATGCCCTCGATGGACAGAATGAGTGCCGGATAGCCGGCTTCAGCAGCAGCAAGCCGTGCCTTGCCTCAGCTGCTCTTTGCGACGTCCTCACCCGGTTCTACACAGGCAGCGTGACTGGGCCGATCAATCCATATGCTCGAGCCGTTGCACTCGCAACCGAGGGTGGGGATCCGAAGCCTACCGCGATGCTCGAGGCGGTGCTCGGGAAGAAGACGGCTGAAGGGTCACCCGCCTACATCAGTGGCATCGTGAAGTTGACGGATACGGCGGATCCCGCGCCATTTCTGCGCAACGTTCTTACGGCTTCGCACGACGGGAATACGGCCGTGGTGGTTGCGGGTCCGCTCGCTAACTTTCAGAGGATGTTTGCCCTTTCAGGGGCTCGGGACCTTGCGGCGACCAAGGTGCGTCACCTGGTGATCGTGCCGGATCGCGATGGAAAGATCGGGGATCCCTCGTCGGCTCGGAAGGTGCTGGCGGAGTGGCCGGGGCCTATCGTTCTCGCCGGAGAGGAGGCTTCAGATCCCTCGTTTCCTGGAGCAAGCGTCGAAACGGCCTTCAACTGGACTCCTCATCATCCTGTTGCCGATGCGTACAAGGCATTTCGTCCGATGCCATATGACGCGCCGGGCTCCGCATTGGCGGCTGCTTTGTTTGCGGTGAAGCCGAAGGACGAAGCGTTTACGATATCGGATCCGGGCGTCATCAGCGTCGATGACAGTGGCATACTCAAGTGGACGCCAAAGGCAGACGGGACGCACCGTAAGCTGGGCATCGTGGCTGGATCGAAGGAGCAGCTTCGCCAACGCTACGTCGAATTGGTCAGTGCGAAGCCGGTGGAGCGAGGACCACGAGGTCTTCCCAAAAAGGTGGAGGAAGAGGAACGCCGGAAACGGCTGATGGAACAGGAGGAGGAGCAGCTCAAAAAGCTCGAGAAGCCTCCCGTGTAGCGGCTGCCTTCACTGTTTTCCAGCCTACTCTCAATAAAATCTAAACGGATCGGATGCTAGAATCGCCCTCGTACGTCAGTTCTGGTACTCAGAGTGGAGGATCCCTAGCGTGAGCAATAGTACTACGAAGGCAATCGTACCGAATACCCCAAACGAACCGTCTATGACGGATCTGGGCGGGGCGCTACTGGCCGAGGCTGGGCATCATGTCGCAAAGCACACCCCGGCTGAATCGACGGTTGCCGACGGGCTCTGTGCGGCGTTCGAAGGCTCGCTCATCTCCCTTGGACACAAGCTCCAGCAGTTTCCGCGTCACACGCGCCGTCAGGACATCGCGCGCTTCCTGGTGAAGTACGAGTTGTTCAAGGAGAGCCTCCAAGTCAACGGGAGCGTCGTTGAGTGTGGAGTTTTCGTTGGCGGAGGTCTCTCGGCCTGGCTGCACTTCTCCTCCATTCTCGAGCCCTACAATCACACTCGCCGGATCATCGGCTTCGACACGTTTGAAGGCTTTCCGAGCGTCCACGAACGCGATCTGTTGCCGGACGCGTCGGAGCACACGCATGTGGGAGCGTTCAAGGCAGCGGACAACATGAAGCAGGAAATCGAATCCTTCATGGCGCTGCACGATCGCAACCGGCCGCTGGGCCATATCCCGAAAGTCGAGTTGGTCGCCGGCGATGCGACCAAGACCATCCCGGAGTACGTGCAGAAGAATCCGCACGCCATCATCAGCCTCATGTATCTTGATTTCGACATCTATGAGCCGACTCGCGTGGCCCTCGAGCACCTTTATCCGCGAGTCGTGAAAGGCGGAATCGTGGCGTTCGATGAACTGAACACGCGAGAGTTCCCGGGTGAGACGAGTGCGCTTGCCGAGACGATCGGAATCGGCAACGTCCGCCTTCGCCGTTCGACAATGGATCCGTACATCTCGTACTTTGTGAAGGAATGAACGGTCATCCGGGGTCGACGACATCATTAGCGCGAGCGATCCGAGCCCATGCGTTGCGTATGGTCCATCGGACCAACGCTTCGCACATCGGATCGTGCCTGAGCATGGCGGATCTGCTGGCTGTTCTCTACGGCGATGTGCTGCGCCTTCGTCCGCAGGAACCACAATGGAGCGGCCGCGATCGATTTCTGCTGAGCAAGGGACACGCTGCTGCGATTTACTTCGCAGTCCTGGCGGAGTCGGGCTATTTTCCCGTTGAGCAGTTGGATACGTACTGCAAGGACGTATAGTGCATGGGCGGGCACGTGATGCACGAGGGCGTTCCGGGCGTAGAGTTGTCGACGGGCTCGCTGGGGCACGCGCTTCCGGTGGGTTGCGGGATGGCTCTCGCGGCGAAAAGCGATGGCCTTGATCACAAGGTGTTTGTGTTGTTGAGCGATGGTGAGCTGGATGAGGGCTCGAATTGGGAATCGATTCTGTTCGCGCCGCACCACAAGCTCGACAACCTGGTGGCGATCGTCGACTACAACAAGATTCAGAGCTTCGGGACTGTGAAGGACGTGATGGAGCTCGAGCCGCTTGCGGACAAGTGGCGTTCTTTCCGATGGGCAGTCCGCGAGATCGACGGCCATGACCACGACGCAATCCGGCAAACGCTCCGTGAAGTTCCATTCGAAGAAGGCTCGCCGAGTGTTGTGATCGCGCACACCGTGAAGGGAAAAGGCGTGAGCTTTATGGAGAACCTCCTGGCGTGGCATTACAGATCGCCGAATGCGGAGCAGCTATCCGCGGCACTGGCTGAAGTCGAGGCGGGCCAGTGAGGACGGCATTCATTCGATCGCTGGTCGAACTCGCGAAGCAAGACGAGCGGATTTGGCTTGTCTGCGGCGACCTCGGCTATTCGGTACTAGAGGAGTTCGCGACGGCTTTTCCGAAGCGCTTCCTCAATGCAGGCGTCGCCGAGCAGAACATGACCGGAATCGCCGCCGGTCTGGCGCTCAGCGGCAAGATTCCGTTCACCTACTCGATCGCGAATTTCCCCGTGATGCGATGCTTCGAGCAGGTTCGCAACGATGTGTGCCATCACAACCTTCCCGTGAAGATTGTCGCCGTTGGGGGTGGACTCTCGTACGGGACCGCAGGCTATACGCACTACGCGGTGGAAGATCTGGCGGTGATGCGAGCGCTTCCGCATATGACCGTGGTGGCTCCAGGAGATCCGATCGAAACCAAGCTCGCAACCAGAGCCATTGCAGAGCATCCAGGCCCGTGCTATTTGCGCCTCGGCAAGGCGGGCGAACCGGTCGTCCACCAATCGGACCCGCCCTTCCGGCTGGGAGAGTCAATTCTGGTGCGCGAGGGCCGGCATGCCGCGATCCTGTGTACAGGTGGGGCGCTCAGGATGAGCGTGGACGCTGCCAATGCCCTGAGTCGTGATGGGTACGATGTGCGTGTCTTGAGCTTTCCGACGGTGAAGCCGATCGATGGTGTAGCGATCTTACGTGCGGCGCGAGAGACTCACGCGCTGTTCGTGGTCGAAGAGCACCACGCGATTGGCGGATTGTCCGATGCTGTCGCACGGGTGCTGGTGGAGGGCGAAGCCGCAGGTTCACGAGTTTGCTTCCTCACGCTCGATATCGAAGCCATGCGTGGAGGCGGGTTCGTGGCAAGTCAGGCGACTCTGGCGGGCAGGTTCGGACTCTCGGCTGACGGTATCTGCCGGGCCGTCATCGAAGAGTTGAAGGTAACACCGGTCTCGAAGAAACTCGGGCTCGCCCGGTAAGGACTAGGTTCCTTCCATTTCAAGGGGCTTTGCGAACGGTTCCATCTCGGCGATCGGTTTGCCGAAGGCGATCTTCGGATATGCGTTCGCCATCACGTCGATCCGAACATCGAGCAACCGAGGACCCGTACCCGACCACAGCCAGTCGACGGCACTGTTTGCGTCGTCCGGATCGGCCAACAGCTGACCGGGAATCCCGTAGCCCTCTGCGACTTTGGGGAAGTCTGGCGCGCTGTAGCCCCAATACGTCGACTGAAAGCGTGAATCGAAGTAGCTCTCCTGGAACTGCCGCACCATCCCGTGACACTGGTTGTTGATCACCACCATCTTGATAGGCAGATTGTGGTGAACGACGGTCTGAAGCTCTTGGATGTTGCACTGAAAGCCGCCGTCGCCCGCAACAAGGACAACCGGCGCTGGAGACACTGCAAAAGCGGTGCCAATCGCGGCGGGCAAGGAGAAGCCCATCGAGCCCATCCCGCCGGAGGTGAGGAAACGCTGATTTGGGCCTAGCTCGAGCGATTGCGCTGCCCACATCTGATGCTGGCCCACATCGACCACGAATGCCGCCGCGTACGCCGAGCCGCGGGACAGCTGGTGCATAAAGACGTTCGGGTTCACGCCCTCAATGTCTCGCAGTTCGTCGACATCGGGCCATCGACGGCGTAGCTCACGGATTCGGTTCATCCAGTCGTTGTGGGCGTTCGGTTCTGCCGGTGTCTGCTGAAATTCAGCGATCAATTGCGGCAAGGTGTCACGGAGTTCGCTCAACACCGCCTCGCAGCCAACGACACGGTTGTTGATTTCGCCTGGCTCGCAGTCGAGGTGGAAGATGGCGCGGTCGCCCTTGAACTCAACGACCTGCGATCCGGTCTGGCGGACATCGAGCCGGCTACCCATGACCACAAGAACGTCCGACTCGCTAAGCGCTAAGTTCGCCCAGCGATTCCCATAGCTGCCGATCATGCCGACTCGACACGGGTGCTCGAAGGGCAGCACATCCACCGCCATGAGCGAACAAACCGTGGGGACTCCGGAAACATCGACGAGGCGTCGCGCGAGTTCCGCCACACGGCCGGCGCGGATGCCGCCGCCAACCAGGAACAACGGGCGCTTGGCTCTGCGAATCGCATCGACGACGTTCTTGATCTGCGCGGGCTCCAGAGTGGTCCCAGCATCGGCGCGAGGTTCCGGACGGTAGAGCGACGGGTCAATGCCGGCTCGTTGAACGTCCATAGGGATGTCGAGGAGGACTGGGCCCG
>DASQVJ010000486.1:0-3246 GCA_035640835.1 Bryobacteraceae bacterium | reverse complement strand
AAGTCGGCATGGAAGGGCAGTTGAAGCTGAAGGCCGGTAAGGTATTGCTGGTTGGCACTGGCGGCCTCGGTGCTCCCCTGGGGATGTATCTCGCAGCAGCCGGGATCGGACGCATCGGGCTCGTGAACTTCGACGTCGTCGATCACTCCAACCTGCAGCGCCAGATTATCCACGGCACTAAGGACATTGGCCGCAAGAAGCTCGACTCCGCTGCCGACACCATGCTCGACATCAATCCGCACGTGCAGATTGATCGCTACGAAGTGGCCCTCACCAGCGAGAACGCGATGGAGATCATCGAGCCTTACGATCTGGTAGTCGACGGCACCGATAACTTCCCGACGCGTTACCTGGTCAACGATGCCTGCGTGCTTCTGGGCAAGCCCAACGTTTACGGCTCCATCTTCCGCTTCGAAGGACAAGCCACCGTCTTCGCCTATCCCGGTGGACCCTGTTATCGCTGCCTTTACCCCGAGCCGCCACCTCCCGGACTCGTCCCGAGTTGCGCCGAAGGCGGAGTGCTCGGCATTCTTCCCGGACTGATCGGAGTGGTGCAGGCCACGGAGGCGGTCAAGCTGATCCTTGGCATCGGCGAGCCTTTGGTCGGCCGCCTGGTCCTCTATGACGCACTCGCCATGCGATTCCGCGAGCTCAAGCTCCGTCGCGACCCCGAATGCCCTGTTTGCGGCGATCACCCCACCGTGACGAAGCTCATCGACTATCAGCAGTTCTGCGGTGTCCCGCACCAGCCCGAGCAGCAGGCGCCGGCCGCGACCGGTGAATACACCGTCACCGAGCTCAAAGCAAAACTCGATCGTGGCGACTCGTTTACGCTGATCGATGTGCGTGAGCCCCATGAATTCCAGATCGGCCGCATCCCAAGCTCAAAGCTGATCCCTCTCGGCGACCTGCCGAAGCGTCTTGCCGAGCTCGATCGCGATGCTGAAATCGTCGCCCACTGCAAGAGCGGTGCACGCAGCGCCAAAGCCGTCGCCCTCCTGAAGGAGAACGGCTTCAAAGACGTAAAGAACGTCAAGGGCGGAATCCTCGCCTGGAGCGATCAGGTAGACCCAACTGTTCCGAAGTACTAACCGAAACCGCTAAGTGACTATAGATCAGCGGCTTAGCGGTATTTTGGCTTCGTTTCGTCAAAAAGGGTGGGCGGCCTTCGCGATCGCCTACCTCTTCTTTGCCCTCTTCGTCGGCGAGCGCCCCATCGGCGGCGGCGCCCAACGCGAGTCCGTTCAGAGCCACGCCGCGATCCAGATGGTCCAAGGAGGCGACTGGCTCACACCCCGCTTTCTAGGCCGCTTCCGCCTCGACTCGCCCCCTCTTTCCACCTGGACCTCCGCCCTGAGCGTGAGGGTCTTCGGCAACACCCCGTTTGCCCACCGATTCCCTGCCGTGCTAGCGAGCGCCCTGGTCGTCGCGATCGTGTACGTGCTGATTGCCCGCGAGTTCGGAAGCACCGCCGCGACCACCTCCGCCATCCTCCTCGCCGCGACCCCGGTCTTCTACACCTTCAGTCGTGTCGCCTTGCCCGAGGCCCTCTTATCCCTGGAGCTCTTCGGATGCGCAGCCTTGCTCGCAAGCGGCTCGACGAACGCCGTGCTCCTCGGAGCACTCACCGGACTTGCCTTTCTCACGACCGGCTACGGCGGTCTCGTCGCGCTCGTGTTGGTCACCGGATGGTGGCTCGTCCGGCCTCAGCTCTCGATGCGCACGGTCGCACTGTATCTACTCGTGACAACCGTGATCGCTGTGCCCTGGTTTGCTTATCAGGCCTCGGTGCACGCGCGTTGGTTCTTTGCCGAGTTCCAATTCTTTCCACCGAACGCTCGACGACTCTTCCTGCCCGACCCCATCCTGCCGCTAGCAGCGCTCGCCGGACTTATGCTTTGGCGCGCTCACGACCGTCAACTTCGAGCCGTCGCGGTTGCCACCATGGCTTTGGTCTTGGGCGTTGCTCTGAGCGGCGCCAGTGCAGCGTACCTCGTGCCCGCGCTACCTGCACTCGCCGTACTCGCAGCGCCGGCCTTCCGGTCGCGCTGGGCTCCGCGCATCGCGGTCGCGATCGTACTGCTCAGACTCGCGCATCCATACGAGCCCTGGGGACTTGATCCGCTTCAAGAGGCCGGCTTCCGCCCAGCCCGTGCAATGGCGCGCTACGAGGCCCGTAAGCGTCCCAACGAGCTCATCCTGATCTTCGCCGACGACGAGTTCCATGCGACGGTCCGAAACCTGCCGAAGGTGCGTTACCTGTACTGGGAGCCGCAGCGTCAAGCATCGTCTCGGGGCGTGCCGTTCCGCGAGTTGGGTGTTGCGATGTCCGCATCTGAGTTCTTGAAGCGCGATGAGTGGCAACAGCGCTTCGCACCGGCGCTGCGAGCTTGGGGACTAGACACAGACGAGGCGCTTGGCACCTCCATCGAGGTCCAATCCGAAGACGAGATCCGTGACCTGATCGCTCGATCGCCCGACACGGACTTTTACTTGAGCGCCGACTTCAAGGCAACCTCACCACATCACGATGAGACACCGGCCGCTAACGTAGGGTGGCGATTCCTTCTGGCGAGGCCACGTGATGGTTCAATGGCCCCGACCCGTGTCCCAGCCCTGGATTCGTTCGAATCGCCTCGGTGACGAACTGCTTGGCTCGCTTCACCGCGTCGGGTAAGGACGCGCCCTTCGCAAGCTCGGCCGTGATGGCTGAGGAGAAAGTGCAGCCCGTACCGTGAGTGTGTGGCGTCTCGATGCGCTCGGCCGAGAACTCGTAGAACTGGCCTTCATGCAAGAGCACATCCACCGCCACTCGCTCAAGGTGTCCGCCTTTCACAAGCACCGATCGAGCGCCGAATGAATGCAGTTGCTCCGCGGCCTGGCGCATCTCGGGCACGTTCGTGATGATGTGTCCAGTGAGAGCTTCCGCTTCGTGCAGGTTCGGCATCACCAGATACGCATGAGGCAATAGAAAATCTCGAAACGCTTGCTGCGCATCCGAAGACAATAACGGCGTTCCATGCTTGCTGATCATCACCGGATCGACGACTAGCGGGAACCGAAATTCCGAAGCCATCTGCGCGATCATTCGCACTACTTCTCGATTCCCAAGCGCACCCGTCTTCGCCGCGAGCGGGGGAATGTCCTCGAGAACTGCCGTGATCTGTTGAGCGATCAGCTCCGGATCAAGCACCTCGACGCGCGACACCTTGCGCGTGTTCTGGACCGTGATCAACGTGATCACAG
>DASQVJ010000485.1:0-6271 GCA_035640835.1 Bryobacteraceae bacterium | reverse complement strand
CCCATCTTCTTCCAGACCTCATAAGAATTGCTGTGCTCGTTGTCAACGCGATAGTGATGCAGTTGTACGCGTGTTTGCGGAACTCCCGATATGGTGAGTTGAACGGGAGCCGATGGCCCGCTTTTGCCGGAGTCATGATAGTTGGAGACCAGGACGGCACCTGAGTGAGTGTCGACGCTGGCCATCGCATGGAGGTCGGGCTGTGGCCCGTTGGCGCCACCGGCCACGATTGAGTCGAGCGACAGGGCGCCTTCGTTGCGAACCGTGACTCGCTCGCCCGTCATCATGCCGAGCATGCGAAGCACATTCAGCACCGGCTTGTCGATGCCGTTGGTTGCCAGATCGCGAAATCCATCGAAGTATGGCTGGTCTTCGAACTCGAAGGCCCAGGTGACGGCGCCCAGCAAGTTGACTCCGTATTTGTTGGCCAGGTCGAGATGGCGCGGCATGACGGCTGCCATGTAACTCGAGTACATGACGCCGTTGCGGTAAGCGTTCTGAGGGTGGAAACGGGATGAGCAGGCAGCGCAGCCTTCGGGATCGGATTCACCAATGATCACCGGCTTCCCCTTCAACTCGGGATAGGAGGCAATGATCTGAAATCCGTTTGCGAGATCGTTGAGCTGCTTTTCGATACCCATAACCACGTTGTCCTCCACGAATTTGGGACTGCCCTTGGCGTGGAATCCGACGTAATCGAGAGGCGAGCCGGTTTTGCCGGTCGCGTAGTTCTTGCCTCGCAACGCGTGATCGAGAAACTTTCGTAAGAAGGCGGCAGCTTGCGGATTCGCAGGACCGGTGGAGTGGGGACCTCCGACACGCGCGGTGGGCAGCGCGCGCTTCAGACCGGCGGTCGAGTAGTCGTACAGTTTGTGGTACTCCTCGGGCGTGCCTTGCCAGTAGCCGATGTTGGGCTCATTCCAGACCTCCCACAGCCACGTGTCGACCTCCGCCTTACCGTACTTCTCAAGACAGTGGCGGCCCAACTGATAGACCAACTCGGACCACTTCTCGTAGTCCTTCGGCGGATGAGCCCAGCCGGTGAAGATCGTGCCGTACTTGTCGTCGGGTTTCCAACTGTGCTGATAGGGCTCCGGTTTCGAGGACAGAGCCTTCGGCATGAATCCGATTTGCACCAAAGGCTTCATGCCACGTTCGATATAGGTATCGAAGATGCGATCGACGATCGTCCAGTCATAGATGGGCTTCCCGGAGGCGTCCTCCGTGTAAGCGTTCGTGGAACCCCACTTCAGGGCAGGTTTGCCGTCACCTGTCACGAGCAGGCTGTGCACGCGGACATAGACGGGTACCGGACTAAGGGCTGCATATTCGGAGAGCAGCTTCTTGCCGTCCTTCATATAGGTGTAGTTGGGCTCGTCATAACCCACGAAGGACCATATCGGTTTGAGAGGGCCGGTCCGCGCCTTCAAGTCGACTTGTATGTCGACGGGTTGTTGCGCGAACGCGACCGCCGCAGCGAACAATGCGAGGAGTGATTTCGTCATGTCAGAAGTAGTATTTGAGCGCCACTTGCATCTGGCGCGGATCCGTGGAGGTGGCGGTCACACGGCCCGCAATGGGTCCGTCGATAACCGAGTTTGGCGCAGCGAAGCTGGGGGTGTTCGGCAGGTTGAAGACTTCCCAACGAAGCTGCAGCCGCGATCTTTCGGTCACTTGCCAATTTTTAAACATCGAGAAGTCAATGGTGCGCACGATGTCCGGATACAGGATGCGCAGGCCTGAGTTGCCGTAAGTGAAGTTCGGGGCGAGTGTGAATGCGGACACGTCGAACCAGCGTGCGAGCGTCGGGTTGTCGAGCTCGCCGGAGCCGATGCGATTCGGACGCTGGTTAGCGACGCCTGTATTGGCGATGTCGCGAGATACCGTTGGCGTGAAGGGCACGCCGTTGCGGAAGATCAGAATGCCCTGAATTTGCCAGCCGCCAACGAGGGCGTCGGCGAAACGGTTAGGGCTGGATAGGAATTGCTTGCCTCGGCCGAAAGGCAGTTCGTATCCATAGCTGAACGCCATCGTGTGCGGCACATGGAACTCGGCGGGTCCGCGCTCAAATCGATAGCGACCACCTGCGGCGGCAGTGTTCGAAGTCCAAAGCGCCTTAGAGTAAGTGTACGAGGCCAGGAACCATAGCCCGGCCGAGAGCCGTTTCTCGAGCTTTGCCTGCAAAGCATGATAGGTGCTCGAGACATCGCTCGAAATGTAGCTGAACGGGCCGAAGCGCGGGAAGGGGCGGCGTGCGGCGATTGTGCCGGGACCCGGATCGGGAATGTTGAACGCGTCCTGACCCTGAATTTGTGTGCCTTTGTTCCCCACGTATTCGATATCGGCCACCAAGGTTCGGGCAAGCTGTTGCTGGATCCCGAAGTTCCAGTGTTGGTCATAACCCATCTGGAGGTTCGTGTACGTGGGAGTGAGGTCTACGGTTGTGTTGCCAGCCCCGAGCCGAGTACCGAGGTAGAAGTTCTGGATCGTGCGGGTCGGCGCGGCGCCTCGGTCGGCGAACGCGGTTTCACGCAGCAGGAATGGGGGCATGAAAAGGTTCACTCGCCCATCGGTGTACTCGCCTTCATAAAAGATGCCATACCCACCGCGTAGCACGGTTCGCTCGCCGAAAGGACGCCAAGCGAATCCGAAGCGCGGCGCCCATTGGTTCTTGTCGGGCCTGGTGATGGAATAGGGAAGTCCGGCCTGGCTGGAGGTTTGGATGAGATCCCGAAGATAGCCGTACGCAACAGGAGCAGCCGGTTGAGCACCTAGATCCGGTTCACTGCCTTTGCCAGCAACAATGATGGGACGAGCTTGCGTGCCATCGAACGTCCCGGTCTGCCCCCGAAATGCACTCGTGAAGGGGGTGTATTCGTAACGCAGACCGACATTTAAGGTGAGTCTTGAGGTGATCTTGATGTCGTCCTGGGCGTAGAAGTGCCACCCTGTATACGAGCCGCCGAACGTGTCGGACGGATAGGCGCGGTTGGCGCTCGATGGAAGCCCGAGCATCCAATCGGCGAAGGCGTCGCCTGAACCTGTCGGGCTGGCCGGGTTCTCTGTGTTCTGGCCGTTGAAGTTCCAGAGGCCCATGTACTCCTTGCTGTCGGTGCCCAGCCACTGGTAGGTGCGAATCTTGGTGCCGAACTTGAAAATGTGCGAGCCCTTGATCCAGGTGATGTTGTCCACGAACTCGCGCGTGTAGCGGTCTTGTGTCTTGGGGCGCTGGTCGAAGGCGGAGCCAGTGAGGTTGGTGTACCCGGACCAATTGAAGTCGGGGAACGAACCGGTGTCGAAGCTGCGACGTGTTTCTTCGAGTCCGGTGATCCCGGCCTCCTTGTTGAAGTCGCGGCCAAGGAGGTAGGGGTTCAATTGGATCAACCCGTAGAGGGTGTTGAACCGGAATTCATGGATCAGGTTGGGACGGAAATTGTTGCTGATGCTGAACGTGTAGTTCTGGCCGCGGGTGCTCGAATCTGCCGATCCCAGTGCGGGAGCGCCGCCGGGCTCGCTAAGTCGATTCGTGTTCAGGCTGTGGCGGAAGAAAATCCGATGATTGTCGCCGATCGTATGGTCGATACGCGTGGTGTACTGATCGAGATCCAGGGCTGTGGAGGGCGAAAAGACAAAGGCTCCGCCCGGAGTCGCGGCCGTGGTAAGGAACTGGTTAAAGAACAGCGCCTGCGGTGAGAGACGGTTCGTTGGGATGCGATTCCCGGGAAAGGCGGTGCGAACGGTGCCGTTGCCGTTCGGGTTCGGCGCCGTGGTGAGAGGGTCGTAGATGGTGTTGCGTATCGCGCTGAAATCGCCCTGGAGCATCGCGGCTGTCGGGCTGTTTCGCGTGATGACGTTGCCTTGCCGCTCGCGGGTGCCTTCGTAGTTGAAGAAGAAGAAGGTGCGGTTCCTGCCGTTGTACAGCTTTGGCAGCACTACTGGTCCACCGACAGACGCGCCGAACTGGTTTCGCTTCAGGCGGGCGCGTTCCTGAGCGAAGAAATTCCGCGAGTCGAGCTTTTCGTTTCGCAAGAACTCGTAAACAGTCCCGCGAATACCGTTGGTGCCGGACTTGGTGATCGCATTGTAGAAGCTTCCCGAACGGCTGTGTTCGGCCGAATAGGCATTCTGCTGGACGCTGAATTCGTTGAGCGCGTCTACCGAGGTCTGAATCCAACTGCCGCCCTGGTGCTGTTCGCTGGTGTCCGACCCATCGAGGTAGAAAGATACCTGGCGTCCTCGGACGCCGCTAATGGTCGTGCCATTTACGTTCTCCGGACGGATACGGGTGACATTGCCGGTCCCGGGAAGGCTGACGACGCCCGGCGTCAATCGCGCCAATTCAGCGAAGCCGCGTCCGTTCAAAGGCAGATCCACAATTTGTCGATTCGTCATCACGTGACCCAGGTTTCCGGACTCGGAATTGAGGAGCGGTATCTCCGCCGAGACTTCGACGGTGGTGCTGGTCTCGCCGAGTTGCAACTCTGCATCGACACGCTGGTCTTTGCCAACCTGCATCTCAACCCCGGTGCGGCGGAGGGTGCGAAAACCTTGCGCGCTGACGGATACCTCGTAAATTCCGGGATTTAGAGTTGGAAACAGGTACGAGCCGGTGTCGTCCGTTTTGGTTTGACGAGACACATTCGTACCCACTTCGACGATTGTGACCGTCGCGTCCGGCACTACAGCCTTATTCGGATCATAGACAGTTCCCGTGAGGCGGCCGGTTTGAATCTGGGCCCAGCCGATCGGGAGGCTCAGGAGGAAGCTGAACAGCATTCGCCGGAGTTCCGGCTTGATGCGATGCGACATGGCGAACTCCCACTGACGGCGGTTGCGGCCGTCTTAGATGAATCTGGTTTGAAATGGTATAACCAATTTCGTCGCCAGACAAGTGGTCCGCATGCTAAATTGATGGTTCATGTCCTCCGCGCTCGCCGCTCGGCCAGGCCTCGGCAAAGACGATGTGACCGTCAAACTGATCGGCGTCTTCAAGAAGCTGATCGGCGAAAGAGCTTTGCAGCCCGGTGGCCGTTTGCCTGCGGAACGCGATTTGGCCGAGAGTTTTGGTGTGAGCCGATCTTCTTTGCGGCAAGCACTGAAGGTGCTCGAGATCATGGGTGTGATCTCGCAGCGCGTGGGCGACGGGACCTATCTCAACTCGGACGCGCAAAAGATTCTCGCGGAGCCGATGGAATTCCTGATTCTCATGGATGCGATTTCCTTCCATGAGCTGATGGAGGCGCGATTATTGGTCGAACCAGCGGTGGCGGCCCGTGCGGCCGAGCGCGCATCTGACGAAGAGATCGCGGAGATCCAGCGAGCATTGCGCGCGATGGAAACGGCGGACCCGGTCGCGCTCACCGCTCATGATCTGGAGTTTCACGAGGCCATCTTTCGGGCGGCGGGGAGCCGCGTGATCGGACTCATGTTCTCCGTAGTGCATCGCTCCCTGGAAGATCTGATGAAACTCACGTCGAAGATGGTGAAGCCGGAGCACACCCTAAACCTGCACCGTCGCATCTTTCGAGCGATCAGCAGGCGTGACCCGGAGGAGGCGCGAATTCGCATGGAGGAGCACCTCCTGGACGCTCGAGGGTTGTTGGTGCAGGCGGTTGCCCAGCAAGAACACGCGAATTTGCAGAACCGAATCACCGTGCTCTCGGGCGAGAACAAGCGAGGGCGTGCGCCGCGAGCCAATCGAAAGCGGGGCGTGCCCACGTTTCGGGCGGACGCAGAGCGGCGGGAGCCTTAACAGGCTGGTGAGAAAGGCCAATTACTTTTTGTCGCAAAATGACGTTTTCTGACCGGTTCCGGGCTCTTCCAACGGTCGTTGAAACATGTTGTGAGGGCGTTCTTCTGCCCTCACTCCGGTAGGAGTGGGCGACCGCCGCCCGGCTTCACGCACGAGACACCGCCAATGTATTCCCGATATTGATTATGTTGTCGGCGATTACTCCCAATCCGACCCAACGCTTCATACCTTCGACTCCACGATAACGACATCGGCTCAAACCATGGCGGCGTTTGATCACACTGATGCGTCCTTCACAACCCGTCCTCCACGCCTGCGCTTTCTTGAACCAACGGCTCTTTTCCACCTTCTTTCGTTCCGCGCTGCGTGTGCTGCGATTTGGTACTGCGATCCACTTCACGCCCTTGTCTTGGACCGCGCGTTCCTGTGCCTGCGAATAGAAGCCGGCATCTGCCGCTACCAGCCTGGGCACTCGCCCGAGAATCTGCTCATGCGCTTCGACTGCCGGCAGCAGCAATT
>DASQVJ010000484.1:0-4061 GCA_035640835.1 Bryobacteraceae bacterium | reverse complement strand
GGGTAGTCGGCGAGGCCTCCGTCGATATCGCCTTGGTAAGCGAAAACCCCTCGAGCGATCGCCTTCTGCACACGAGATCCGATAATCTCAATCCCCCGGCCTTCCACCTGCTTGTTGGACGCCAGCCACGCGAGCAGTTCGCCATCTCCGCACCCGACGTCCAGCACACGCGACTTCGGTTGAATGAGACTCGCGATCAGCTCGAAGTCTCGACGCGGCGATTTCGTGGATGCGGTAGTGCGTTCGGCTGCTGCCTTCATGCGGCAGCTAGTTTCCGGTATGTGCTGGCCAGGAAGCCTTTCACAATCTCTGTCTGCTCGGCGACGTCCACGAGAAACGCATCATGCCCGTAGTTCGACGTGAGCTCGCAGAACGCGACATCCTGATTGCGCCCGCGCAACGCACTGACGATCTCGAGTGACTGATACGTCGGATAAAGCCAATCAGAGGAAAAGCTCAGAATGAGGAATCGAGCCTGAGCACGCTCGAGCGCCGCCCCCAGTGACCCATATCCATTCGCAAGATCGAACAGATCCATGGCCTTCGTGATGTACAGGTACGAGTTCGCATCGAACCGGTCAACAAACTGGCTGCCCCGATAGCGGAGATAGCTTTCCACCTCGAAAACCTTCGAGAAATCCGGCAGTGGCTCGGCAGACTCGCGAAACCGCCGCCCGAACTTCTGGTGCATCGAGTTGTCGCTCATGTACGTGATGTGCCCCACCATCCGAGCAACCGCCAGACCGCGCGCCGGAGGCTTAATTCCGTAATAGTCGCCGCCGTTCCAATCAGGATCCGCCATGATGGCCTGACGTCCCACTTCATTGAACGCGATCTGCTGAGCACTGTGCCGCGACGTAGTGGCAATCGGCAACGCGCACGCCACACACTCGGGATAGGCGACAGCCCACTCGAGCACCTGCATGCCGCCCATCGATCCCCCGGCCACCGCAAGCAACTGCTTGATCCCGAGAGAATCAATCAGCATCTTTTGGAGTCGCACCATGTCGCTAATGGTGATCACCGGGAATCGCATGCCGAACGGCGCTCCCGTGCCCGGATCGATACTCGAAGGGCCCGTCGTCCCCCGGCACCCACCGAGGACGTTACTGCAAATCACGAAGTAATGATCCGTATCGAACGCTTTGCCCGGCCCGATCATCGTGTCCCACCATCCGGGTCGTTGCGTCTCTTTGCTGATGCCTGCGGCATGCGCGTCGCCTGAGAACGCGTGAGCGATCAGGATGGCGTTCGAGCGATCGACGTTCAGCTCACCGTATGTTTCGTAGGCAACGTCCACGGGAGCGAGCGTCTGGCCGGAATCTAATGTGAGCGAGTCGAAACGGACAAGCTTGGTCTCGACAATCATGGTGAGCCGGAACCCACATGATACCAAGCAGAACGCCCCTCGATCCGCGATACACTCTTCGGCATGAACCGACGTTGTTTCCTTACTTTGGCACTGCTCACGATCCCCGTCAGCGCCAAAGATCTCATATCAGTCTTGATCATCGATGGCCAGAACAACCACAAGTGGCAGGAGACGACCCCGGTTCTAAAGGAGCTGCTCGAACAAAGCGGGCTCTTTCGGGTCGACGTGGCCACCACACCTCCGCAAGGCTCCGACATGAGCAGCTTCAAGCCTGATTTCTCGAAGTACCGCGTCGTGCTCTCTAACTACAACGGCGATCCCTGGCCGGAAGCGACCAACAAAGCGTTTGAGGAGTTCGTGAGAGACGGCGGTGGCTTCGTTTCGTTTCACGCCGCCGACAATGCGTTTCGCGGCTGGAAAGAGTACAACGAGATGATCGCTCTCGGGGGCTGGGGCGATCGCACCGAGCAGGATGGACCATACGTGCGCTGGCGCGACGGCAAAATGGTCATCGAGAGCAAGCCGGGTCCAAGCGGCCATCATGGCAAGCGTCACTCCTTTCTCATCACGACGCGCGACACGAAACACCCGATAACGAAGGGTCTGCCCCTCATGTGGCTCCATCACACGGACGAGCTCTACGATAGCCTCCGCGGACCCGCACGCAATATGTCGCTACTGGCCACGGCGATGAGCGACCCCGCAACGGGCGGCACCGGCGAACACGAGCCGATTCTGTTCACCATCAGCTACGGCAAAGGTCGGGTATTCCACACGACTCTTGGCCATGACACGGAAGCGATGGCGTGCAAGGGCTTCATCTACACGCTGCTTCGAGGAACCGAGTGGGCTGCCACCGGCAAAGTCACCCAAAAGGTCCCGCCGGATTTTCCGAAGGTGGAACGGGTCAGCCTCCGAACGAAGTAGCCGCCGCTTACTTCTTCTTCGCAACAAACGTGTGCGGGCTGTGGCACGTGGAGCAGGCCACATCAGGCTTGCACGACGCAGGCAAAGTTGTGTGACATCGGGCGCACGACGCGTTGATCTGCTTCAACGTCCGCGCCTGGTGGACACCGTGGCAAGTGCCGCAGCCCGGAGCTCGAGTCTTCGACTTGGCAAAAACCAGCTCGGCATGCTTGCTGTTCTTGTAGTCTTTGAGTTGCGCGACGTGGCACGCTCCGCATAACGCGGGTACCTCGTCCGGCCCCGCGACGCGATCGGGAGGAGCCGCACCCGACGCCGCCCGATGCTTCTCGCTCATCCCGTGACACGCATCGCAGCTGAGCCCCTTCTGAAAGTGCTTGTGCGTCGAGAAGTCGGTCACCTGTTCGTCGTGACAGGCGACACAAAGGTCGTGAGCCTTCTGGCCCCAAGCGGCAAAGCTCAGGGCCAGGGCAGCCAACATAACAAGCCTCATGCCCGGCGAACCAACTTTCGATTGATCGCGGCCAGATTGGGCGCACCTGCCAAGGCCATATCGAGCTTGAGCTCCGCGTTCAGCAGCCACAGGACTCTCTCAACACCCGGCTGCCCAAAAGCCCCCAAACCCCAAAGCGGAGCTCGCCCCACCAGCACCGCCTTCGCCCCCAACGCGAGAGCCTTCACGATGTCGCTCCCTCGTCGAATGCCGCCATCCATCAGCACCGGGACCTTCCCGCCGACTGCCTCTACGACGTCCGGCAACGCGTCCATCGTCCCGATCACGCCGTCCAACTGTCGGCCGCCATGGTTCGACACGACCACGGCGGAAGCACCATTCTGCACCGCGAGCGCCCCATCTTCCGGCGACAAGATCCCCTTCAAGATAATCGGAAGCGTAGTCGCTCCACGCATCCATTCGATCTGCGGCCAGGTCATCCCCGGCGTGTGAGGAATCCACATCGCGGCCAGAGCAGGAGTACGTGGCGGCCGAGTCTCTCCGTCCTTCGGCACGCCGCTTTGCATATAGCCGTAATCGAACCGGTTCCGATTGTTCCGGTCACGATTCGACTGGTATTGGTTGTCGACCGTGATCACAATGCCCTTGCCCCCGCCATCCTCGATACGTCGCGCATACGAGGCGGCTGCCGACTTGCTCGCAAGCCCGGTAGTGTTGCTCCACCAATTCAGGGGCTGTCCATCGGCCAGCAGCTTCTGCACGCCTGTCGCCGAGCAGATCAGTGTCTTGGTCGCGAGCGCAGCGTTCGCGACAACCGCATCCGCGTTTGGAAGCACCAGGTTCTTACCACCGGTCGGCGCGATCAGAATTGGACTCGCCAGCTTCGTGCCGAGCAGCTCGATCTGCGTGTCCACTTCGCTCACATCCGTCATCACGCGCGGAACCAGATACCACCGCGCGTACGCCTCCCGATTCGCCTTCAGCGTCAACTCGTCTTCCACGCCACCGGCGATGAAGTCGTAGGCCAGCTTGTGGAGCTTCTTCCGCGCCACCTCTTCGAACTCATGCACGTTTACGGGACCCATCACGTCGGCAGGTACATCCGGATACGGAACCCTTGCGCTCTTCGGGCTCAAAGGCACCTCGCCGGCTGTAGCTGGCGCAGGAACAGACTGCGCAAACAACGGGGATCCGCCGATCAGGCCCGCAAGCATCTGAAATGCATGGCGACGATTCATCGAAAACTCCTGGTCGATTTAGTTAGACGCTAGTATATTCGTGTTGCCGGTCATTCTGGCTTCCGACTCCTGA
>DASQVJ010000483.1:0-5014 GCA_035640835.1 Bryobacteraceae bacterium | reverse complement strand
CATCAAAGATGCGGCCGTTGAACACCGGAATATTGATATTCAGCCCTAGCCCACCATAGCGCGAGCGCAGACGCGGGTCGCCGGTAGGGATGAATCCAAAAGCCCCGGTCGTCGAAACGGACGGAAGCGTCAGGCGGCTCTCGCTGACGGCAAACTGGCGCGCTGCCTCCTGCTGTCGACGGCGGGCAATCAGTTCGGGCCGGGTGTTGAGCGCCTCTTCGACCAGCGAATCGACAGAGAGGGGAAGCATCACCGGTTGGCTGACTTCCTCTAATTCGAATCTTCGCTCGTCTATGAAACCGAGCGCGGCCGCGAGTGTGGCGTTTGCTGCTTCCAACTCACCTTCCAGACGGGCCAGGAGCGTCTCGGCCTCGCTGACGGCGACCTCCGCAAACTGGAGATCGAGTGTCGATCGAAGTTGGTTCTCTGTGAATGCTTGCACTTGGCGGCGGATCAGCTGACGACTTTGCAAGCTCTGTTGTCCCAACTGGAGAGCCCGTTGTGTCTCAAGGACGCGTAGGTATGCCTGCCGAATCTGCAGTATCAGTTCGCCACGAACCGCGTCCACCGTCACATCCTGCGCATCCGCGCGTAGAGCAGCGCTTTCGGCCAGCTTGTTGGTCCGTCCGAAATCATAGAGCGTCTGACTGACGCCAATACCTGCTCCGAAGCGGCTGAACAGACTGGACGCGTTCAATCCCCCTGCCCCTAAACGCGATCCGTTGTCGGCGGCCGACCCCGTCAGATTGCCGACTAGCACCGGAGCGAGTGCCGCCTTCACCTGTGGTACCTGGGCGCGGAGCGCGTTTGCTTGAAAGCGTGCCGATTGGAGTCGCGGGTGATTGCGGATGGCGAGTTGTTCGGCGTCGGCCAGCGTGAGCCTCTCGCGCGAGGCAGTCTGACTTAGCAGGGGCACACAAGACAGTACGATCAAACAGACCGGGTTCCTCATGCTGCGGGCTCCGAGGCAGGGCGCTCACGTCGGCCACAGACGAGCACAAAGGCAGCCGGGACCAGGAACACAGTAAAAAGCAGCGACACGCCGAGCCCCCCGAGAACGGCTCGTGCCAGGGGAGCGTAAGCTTCGCTGCCGGTCCCGAGATTCAGGGCCACGGGAAGTAGGCCGATGATGGTTGCAAACGAGGTCATCAGAATCGGGCGCAGTCGAACGCGGCCCGCCATCGCCACGGCATCTTCAATCGGCATTCCCTCTTGCCACAGGCGGCGGGCGAAGTCAACGATGAGAATCGAATTCGACACAACAATGCCGACCATCATCAGAACGCCCATTAGTGATTGCACGTTGAGGGTGGTGTTCGTCAGGAAGAGTGTCAACAGCACGCCGGAAAGGCCCATCGGGATTGCCAATAGCACCAGAATCGGATCGACGAAGGACCGGAATTGTGCCACCAAGATCAAGTAAAGGAGTACAACGGCCAGGAGAAGTCCCCAAGCAAAGCTCCGAAAGCTCTCGCGCATGCCCGAGACAGAGCCTCGCAAGTCCACACGCACGCCTTTTGGTAGGGCTGCGTTCCTCACGAGATTCTCGATGCCTTGTGCGACACGCGAGAGGTCTTCGGTTTCCAGATTCACGTACACATCCGCGACCTTTCGGAGACCATAATGGGCAACCTCAGTGGGGGCGTGCACACGACGGATCCGCCCAACGTTATCGAGCGTGGTGAGGCTTTGGACACCGGCTCGCAGCGGCATGTCACGGATCTGATCCAAGCTGCGCACGGACTTCTCGGGATACTGCACGGTCAAAAAGTAGTCGTTGCCCGACTTCGGATCCGTCCAGAATGTGGGCGCGATCATTTGGTTTGAAGCGACAGAGGTGATGAGATTGCTCACTACCTCGCGCTGACTTATGCCGAGAGCGCCGGCACGTGTGCGGTCCACCTCGACGAAAAGTGCCGGGTTATCGATGTCCTGTGGAATCCAGACATCCGTGACGCCGGGTAGCGATCGTATGTGGATGCCGAGCTCGGAAGCAACTTTGAAGATTGTAGGCAGGTCGGGTCCACTGACCTGTGCGTTGATGGGGGCGGGCATGCCGAAATTCAGAACCGCGTCCACGAACCCTCCGGACTGGAAGTACACGCTGAGCTCGGGCATCTCCTGGCGCAAACGCGTGCGGACCAAGTGCATGTAATCGAAGCTGGAGGTCTGACGCTTCTCGCGGAGGCTCACTTGTACGAAGGCGGTGTGCGGCGACGAGTTCGGAGTGTAGAGCGCGGAGAAGTCCGGCACAACCCCAGCGTTCGAGACCAACATGTCCAGGTCGTCAGGCGCCACGATCTCGCGGACGACCTGCTCCACGCGGGCCACCTTGTCGGTCGTCGCTTCGAGGCTGGTGCCCGAGGGAGCCTTGAGATTGATGACAAATTGTCCGGCATCCGTCCGCGGGAAGAATGAGAAGCCAAGCAGAGGATAAATCAGCAGGCTCGCCAGGAATAGCGCCAGGACACCAACGATCATCAAGCCGGGATGGGTGAGAGCCGCGCGTAGCACCCTGTCGTACTGCATCATGAGCGGCAGATAAAAATTGTGATTGAAGCGAAAGAACCATTCGGCTGGCCGTTCGTTTTTTGAAGGCTCGGAATGTCCATGGTGCACGAGGTGGGCACAGAATAGAGGCACGATGGTCATCGAGACCACGTAGGAGGCCAGCAGCGAAAGCACCACCATCATGGCCAAGGCGGTGAACAGGTCACGGCTGACACCGAATAGAAAGGTTACCGGTAGAAACACAATTGCCGTGGTCAGCGTAGACGCAAGCACGGGCAATGCGACCTCGCGCGAACCGCGCTCGGCAGCTTCGCGCGGAGTTTCCCCCAGGTCCATCCGGCGGAAGATGTTCTCCAGCACCACAACCGAGTCATCGATTAGCCGGGAGAATGCCAAGGCGAGTCCACCAAGCGTCATCGAGTTGATGGACCCTCCATCCCATTTGAGAATGAGCAGGGCGGCAAGCGCGGATAGCGGGATCGAGAAAAACACCGTGGCAGTGGCGCGGATGCTTCCAAGAAAGATCAGGATCATCAGAGACGTGAGGAACAGACCGATGCCCGCCTCACTTGCCAAGGTCGCGATAGCTTTTTTGATGAACTGGGACTGGTCGAAAACGACACGCGCAATCAGGTTGTCCGGCACGTCGAGGAGTCGGGAGACCTCTTCCTTCACAGCGTCGACAACGGCGATGGTGTTGCTATCACCACCCTGACGCAAAACAGGCTGATAGACAGAAGGCTGACCATCCACACGAACCATGTTGTATTGGATCTGCGCCGCATCGCGAACCACAGCAACATCCCCGACGCGAATGGGAGCTTGCCCGAACATGCGGATGGGCAATTGAAGGATGCCGTCGAGGTCGGTGAACTGGCTGTTCGAGTAGATCGGGTAGTCGAGGGTGCCGATGCGAACGTTGCCGGCGGGCATAATCACATTCGCGTCGTTGATGGAGCGCACCACGTCCATGGCGCTCAGCTGGTAGCCCTCCAGCTTGTTGGGATCGACGTAGACCATGATCTGGCGGTAGCGTCCGCCGAAGGGTGGAGGCACCGCCGCACCGGGAATTTTCGCCACCTGCGTGCGCACGCGATAGTGGCCGATATCGCGCAGTTGAGCTTCCGTCATGCCCTCACCGCGTAAAGCGACAAGACAGACCGGAAGGCTCGAGGCATCGAAGCGAACGACGATCGGGGGCAGCGTTCCCGGGGGCATTCGGCGCTGTTCAGCGGCGGCTAGATTCGCGACAGTTGAGATAGCCGCATCAGGGTTGGTCCCGGGCTGGAAATACATCTTGATGATGCTGGCGCCGGTGAGCGACCGCGACTCGATGTGCTCGATGCCTGGCGCCAAGGTAAAGAATCGCTCCTGGCGTTCGGTGATATTTTTCTCCACTTGCTCGGGAGGCATTCCGGGGTAGAAGGTGGCGATGCCGACAACCGTGAGATCCATGGCTGGGAACATGTCAACCGGCATGCGGCTGACCGCCACACCACCTAGCAGCAGGAGCATCAGCGTAGCGACGAGGATGAGGTAGGGATTTCGGAGAGAGAATCGAGCCATCGCCTACTCGACCTCGCGCTTCATCCGGACTTTCATGCCACTCCGCAGGAGAGTCCCGCTGCCGATCACGATGTCGTCATTTTCGGCCAGGCCGGAGAGTACCTCTACAGACTCGGCACTCTCAAACCCGGTCTGAATCTGTTTTTCCGCCAGGACCCCATCACCGCCGACGGTCATGACATACCGATTCCCGCCAAGATTCGAGAGAGCCTGCACGGGAATAGTCAATGTGTCGGGGCGGCTGTCGACTGTCAGCAGAACTTCGGCCACCATGCCGGGCAGAATCTTTTTCGACGGATTCGGCACATCGATCTCGACTTCGGTATTGCGCGAGTTGGACGCCAAATTCGAGCTGAAGCGGTCGATGCGGCCCGATATGTCCAGGCTTAAAGCGGGAACACGGATTCGAGCCGGCTGACCCGGGTGCAGCGTTCCGCTCAGAGACTCCGGAACCAAAACCACCAAACGAAGACGCTGAATTTCGGCTAGGCGGACTAGCGGTAAGGCTTGTGAGCTCGAGGAAACGCCAGACTGAATCATTGCTCCGGGGTCGGCGAAACGTTTGGTAACCACTCCCGTAAACGGGGCAGACACACGCGTGTACCCCAGCAACACCTGAATGCGATGTTCGGCAGCACGAGCGGCCTCCACTTGGCGCATCGCAGCCTCTAGTGCAGCATGGCTGACACCTGACTGCGCTTCGGCCGAGCGGCTACGCGCTTGCGCCTCATCAATCTCCTGCTGGGCAATGAGCCCCTCCTCCCTCTGATTGACTCGGGAGAGCCGTTGGTAAGACGCGTGTGAGAGGGCCACACCCGCTTCGGCGCGCTCGATCTCCGCTCGAGCTTTCGTCACCTCGGCCTCGGCACGGCTACGGGCGGCAGCTGCCTGCGCCAAGTCCGCTTGGAGCTCTGGGGCGTCCAGCACCCCAATCAAG
>DASQVJ010000482.1:0-4298 GCA_035640835.1 Bryobacteraceae bacterium | reverse complement strand
AGCGGCGTTGGGAGGCCCGAAACATTAACTCCGCTGCTCTTATCCCATCCCAACTTCTCGATCATCTCGAGATTCTGGCCGGTGAGCTGATACTCGTGAGTCGCGCCCGACGCTGCCGTGTCAACCACGGTAAACGCATCGATCCTGGGTACGCGAACAATGTGCGCCAGCGTAAACGGCTGTGAACGGCCGCCACGGCCGTTGTCGATCACCGCCTGAATCGAACAGCCGGCAGGCAGGCGATCGGTTTCCATAGCAAGAAACAATTGATCCGGCGAAAGCTGTTGCAAATTCGAGGTCGCGGTCTGCTCGCCAATGTGGAGGGCCGCGTTGGCCCCCACGCCCTCCGCGCATGCCAGCCGCAAAACGCTCTGCGGCTCGATGTTTTTTACATCGAGCATCACACTCAGCGTGTATCCCGCCGGAAACTCATCGGAGCGGACTTTGATCGCGATTTCCTTTGGCGGCGAGAGTTTGACGCTTGCGATAACAGGCAGTGGGCCCGTGATCTGGACGGCGTCGCGTAACTGGAGTGGCTCGCTGCGATCCTCCAGATAAGCGGCAACCGGCAGCACGGTCCCTGGTGGTGGCGACGACTTCAGTTCCACCGTCAGGCTCCGTTCCCTCTGATTGGGAGCCGGGGGGCTGAGATTGAAGACGATGCCGGGCGCCTCCAGTCTGCTCACCTGCTCGAGTCGCTCGCCTTTTAGCACAAAGTGCTGTGTGACCGCGCCCTCGTTGAGGAGAATCGGCAGATTGTTGAACTTGGGCGGATTGGGGAGAACCTTGAAATCGACGGGGTGCCTCTTGCCGTCCTGCTGCGAGATCAGCAATTGATAGACACCGGGATCCAGGTGTTCGGTGTCGAGCTGGATATTCACATGGTTCTGGGGACCTTTCCGAAGACCCTTAGGCAACAAAAAGCGAACGCTTTCTGGAGTCGCGAACTCGTCATTCGCCCTCTGCAGTTCGATCTTTGTCGTGAACTCGAAATCGCCGCCCGTGAGCGTTACCGGAACTTTGCCGGATTTCGCCAGCACGCGGTCCTGCGAGGCCGGGTCGAGATGCGCATTCTTAAAATCATCGAGCGGTACGACATGCACCGTCCCGGTAGCTTCGAAGGGTGTCCAATCCCATAACCCGGCCAGTTTGTAATCGCCCGCAGGGAGATTGGCTTGCGTTAAATCCAGCTCTACGGCTTGCTGATTCCCGAGCTTAACCACCGGGATCGAAACCTTCTTCTGATCGCGGGACAGCGTCCATTGGCGCGCCCGATCCAGGTATTTCCACGCTGGTCCCGGCACGTCGACCGGCAGAGGCGTCTTCTGTGTGGCCGGGATGAAATTCGCGTCGCCGATCTGGATCCTGGGTGGAGGCACATTCGGCACACGGTTTGCCCAAATATAAGCAGCCCTGGTGTGCGGCGGCAAGGGCCCTTGTTGGCCGCATAAATTGATGCCCGAATCGGAACCGGTCAACGGCTGCGCGAACGAAGCACGGAACTGCGTATCGGGGAATGCGATCGCGCGCAGATCGAGCAACATCGCGGTTCCGCCGGCAGCCAGTCCGACTGGGCTGCCGAAAAAGAGCGTACCTGCCATGCTAGCGAGGCTGGCCGTTTGTCCGACAGCTTGCGCGCTGGAACCGGTCAGCGGATTGTAGGCTGCCAGTTGGGGGTTCATAGCCGCAAATAGCGTCGCAGCCTGCGTCTGTACGGGGGCGCTCCGGTTAATTTGCACTGCGAATCCATACGTCGAAGCGAAGCCGTTGAGGGCCGCATTCACGCTTGCCGAGGAACTCTCGCTATTCGACAATGTCGCTACCAACTGCTCCGCCTGCGCCGTTTTATCCGCATAATCCGCCAACTGCGCGATCAGGACCTCGTCTCGCGATAGAAACTTGGCGACCTTTTTCTTGTTTAGTCCCGAGGGGCCATACACCAGCACCGCCAAGGCAACGGTCTGCGTCATCTTCCATTCCTGCGGCTTGTCCGCGGGCTTCGGATCGGTAACGATAATATCTTCATCGCCCGGTATGCGTTTTTCCGGCACGAGCACCAGCGCAACCTCTCCTGGCCGCTTCTCTTTGCCGCGCAGAACGGGAGCATAGAGCAACGTATCGCCCTCGCTGAGACGATTGATGGTGCGAAATGGGAGACGCTGATCGCCTGCCTCTACCTGAAGGTCCATTACCGCCATCGGAGCACCTGCGGGACAAGCGACGAAAGGAGGAGCTTCAGGCGCTGCGGCGGCAGGGTTCGGCTGCGATGTTTTTGAATCAGGGCCCTTGTTTTGCGCCTGCAGCAGAAGGCCTACGCACAGTGTGAGCGCTGTGGTTCGTAACGCCATTCTTCATCCAGTATAGCGACCGTCAGCAGGCAAACCCGACCACGAGGCAGGTTGTAATGGACATCCCTGCGCCGCTCGAGAAATATCATGGCCGCGTCATGGTTCAAACGGTTTAGGGATTAATCCGTGGGATGACTCCACGCGAATCGCTGACTACGGCCTTTCAAGCCACGGCTTCGGGCGAATCGTGGGCCGTCCGCCAACGATCGCCGGAATAGTGCTGTCGCTTACAGCCAGCGGATCAGTTCCTGTTTGCGCGTAAACCGCTCGTGATGCGGCCTGCCAAATACCCGAATCGGACACCGCGACACTGTTCTGTCCCGCCACCTTTGCACTCAACTTCCAGATAGCCGATCTCCGGAACGCTGGAAAGCTTCAGTCCGCGGTCTCCTGGAACCTTGTCTTTACCAATGGTGTCGAAGTAGGTTCGGTTGAATCAAACGCCCCGTTAACACACTCACGATCTTGCTTGCGGCGGCTGACGACGCGAGGCGTGGCGATTCGTAGTCTGGTGCTGCAAGCGGTTGTCCTCGGCTACTCCTTGATTGCCGGCGCCTTTCACTCGAACCCGCCATCGCTGGCAGGTGAGCCGGAGGGCCTGGGGCGTCTTGCCATCGCCATTGGGGCAGGTATGCTTGCCCTTGCGATAGGATCCCGTGTTCTTCGCGGAACCAGAGCGATCCCCGAGAGCGCTTGTCCTCGATCTCGTGGTTGTATACGGGGGCGTGATCCTGTCGCAGGTCATTCTTGCCTGGCTGGAGCCGAACCTTATGCTGCCCCGATGGGCTCCAACACAGGGAGGCTACGTCGGAGCGATGCTGTTTGGGGTAACCCGGGCGTTGTTGGTAGCCCTCGCAGACCCAGACTGCACCATCCCGACCTCGAGCGGCGCCTCGGCAAAGGAAATTGCTGATACGTACAGCCGATATCGAGCACTGTACGGAGTCGCCGGTTGCATCGCGCTTGCGCTCGGGCTGGTGGGGCTAGCAGCCGCTTCGATACAGGTCCGGATCGCATCAACCTTGGTCGCCATCGGTAGTGCCTACCTATTGGTACACGTCGTCTTCGTGCGATCGGGAAGGGCAGAGGATCCTGTGGACTACGGCACATCGCGGCCCGGGGTGATTCTACGAGCCGCAGCCCTGTGGTGGTACTACGGGGCGCTCTTCCCAGCGAGTCTCGTGGCGCTCTTCGGGTCGAAGGTCTATCTGTACTGGATTCCGCTCGTGATTCTTTTGTTCGCCGAAGCGAATCAAAGCGCCCGCCGCATCGCTCTCGAGGAGCAACCCAAGTAGATCTGTAGAAGCAGTGTGAGACCTGCGGAACGAGAGCGGGGCTCCTCTCCGTGTGGTCGGCGGCAGGATCGGTCCATCCGAAGAGTCGCGTTGCCGATTGTAGGTGGGTGGTCGGCAATCCAGAAGTCGGGAGCGAAACGGCGTTACCACCAAGTGTCTGGCCCGGTGGGTTTGGGGCAGGATCGTGGACGATGATCAGACTTGAACGAAGCCTAAGGTGCACACGCTTCGCGTGTGCTAACCTCCAGCACAATGACAGCCCGCGCTGGTTCGAACAGTACGTCGAGGCCGCATCTGACGGGGTACTTGCAACTGATTGAGCCGCGAGCAGCTACAATCCAAATCAAATAGCGTACTCGTTTCCGTATTCCTTCAAACGACCTTATAGAAAGCGCCGGTGATGTGGGTCAATCGGACGCACTGCGTGGGCGCTTCCGATAAAGACCTCACGTTCTACGTTCCCCAAGGTCCGAATGGCCGACCAACTGGACGGAATGTTCACGCACGTTGCACATGGCACAGTTATAGCCGCGCAACGCCTGGGCGAGACCGACGGCCTGCGCCTTCAATTCCAGAGGAGCATCGACCGTGCGGATGTCGAGGACTTCTGCTTCTTTTTTGACGCCCGGGTGCTCAATGCGTTGATACAGACTTC
>DASQVJ010000481.1:0-6762 GCA_035640835.1 Bryobacteraceae bacterium | reverse complement strand
GGCCCATACGACCAAAGTCGTTCGGCGTACCAACAATGCCGCGGCCGAAGTGATGCAGCCAGATGCGATTGGCAATCACGCGAGCGGTCAACGGATGCTCGTCCGTCAGGATCCAATTGGCAAGCTCGGTACGCGGCTTCTCCACCTTCCATTCCGGAGCCTCATCAGGCAAGAGAACCCCAAGCGGGCGCGTCTGAACAGCCTCGCCCTTGTTCTGATAATCTCCACGAGCCAGGACGTGAATCGGAGTCGCTTTGGAAGCGTCAGTCTTCACGGAGTAAAGCGAGGGCAGAGGCGTCGGCGCGAGCGCCTCCATGTCTTTCAGCTTCTTCTCCATCTGCAGCTTCGCGTCACCCTCGAGGGTCTTCATCTTCTCCTTGAGGGCTTTCATCTCCGAGTTCCACGCCTCGTGTTTCACCTTCCAGGCTTCCTGCTCTGCCTTGCCCGCGAGCGGAACATCTTCCTCAAAGGTTCCGGCGAAGAAGGCCTGCATGCGGTAGTAATCGGTGTGGCGGATCGGATCGAACTTATGATCGTGGCAGCGAGCGCAACCGAGCGTCACGCCAAGAATCGCCGAGCCGACGATGTTCGTCATCTCGGTCAACTGCTCATTGCGGCTGCTCGCCACTTCCTGATTGCCGGCATTCTTTCGCACCGGACCAAGGCGCTGAAAGCCCGCCGCGATGCGTGCGATTTCATTGTTCGGAGCCATCTCGTCGCCGGCGAGTTGCTCGCGGATGAACTGGTTGTACGGCTTGTCCGAGTTCAAGCTCTGAATCACGTAGTCGCGATAGCGCCAGGCATCGGCACGATGCGTGTCGTATTCGTAACCATCGGTCTCCGAGAAACGGACAACATCAAGCCAGTGCTGGCCCCATCTTTCGCCATAAGCAGCGCTCGCCAGCAGCTTGTCGATCAGCTTTTCCCACGCAACGGGCCGGGTGTCTTTCACAAACGCGTCGACCTCAGCCGGTGACGGAGGCAGTCCCGTCAAATCGAAATATGCACGACGAATCAGCGTGACTTTATCGGCCTTCGGTGCGGGACGTAAAGATTCCTTCTGCAGCCGTGCAAGGACGAATGCGTCGATCGGATTCTTGACCCAGGCGCGATCCTGAGGCGTCGTGAAGGTCGGTACCTCCGGATGATTCCGCTTCTGAAACGCCCAGTGGCGACGTTCCGTGGCCGTGTACTTCTCCAAACCAGATGCAAACACGGCGAAGGCGGTAGTCAGAACAATGACTAGGGAGGAAACGCGACACACCATCGTTGGGCGAATTATATCGGAATCCTTACTCGTGCGAAAGGGGGGTCAGCGGTGATAACGTGTGCGCATCCTCAACAAAAATATGAAAAATGGGCCGCCGATGAGCGCGGTCAGGACACCCACAGGAATGTCCGTTGGAGCCAGAACCGTGCGCGCCGCAGTGTCGCAGACCGCGAGGAAAATACCGCCAAATAAGAACGAGCAGGGCAACAGAATGCGGTGGTCAGCTCCGGTACTCAGCCTGAGCGCGTGAGGCACGATCAAACCCACGAAGCCGATGGGACCGGTCATGCTAGTCACCAAGCCTGTGAGGACGGAGGCGATGAGGTAACCGCGAAGCATCATTCGCGTCACTGCGACTCCGTGACTTGCCGCCCAGTCTTCGCCCACGGAAAGCAGGTTCCACGCTCGCGCGTCCGAAAGGCTCAATAGCACGCACGCGAGTACCGCCACCCCAATCCCTATCAACGTCATTGGCTCGACGGGTTCGATACCTCCCATTAACCAGCGCGTGATGGCGAACGATTGTCCGAGGCTCGCCAGGCTGTGGAGGAACAGGATGAACGCCATTGAGATGCTGTTCAAAGTGACTCCGGCCATCAGCAATGTGAAGGCCGACACACGACGGCTCTCCGCCGCAATGCCGAGTACGATCAGCAGCGTCAAACCGCTACCGATGAGAGCGAATAGCCAGAGATAAGGAAGTCCAAAGAAGATGGCGACGACCGCGCCGAGAGACGCGCCGCCCGAGACGCCGAGTGTGTACGGCGTTGCCAGCGAATCCCGCAGCAGCGCTTGGAACAGGACGCCGGAAATGGCCAGCGCACCGCCCGTCATCATGGCGAGCAAGACCCGAGGGACACGGACGTCGAACAGAATCTCGCGATCAGGCGAGATGCCTTTGATGGCTTGCCGGAGATCGATGCTGCTGGAGCCGATCAGCGGCAGCAACATGGCCGTGGCAACCAGCGCAAGCAGGGCGAACAAAGTCCACCGCAGCGCGGCTGCCGAATCAATGCGCTTCATCGCCGTATAGAATCCAGGGTCGACCAGACGGCGTGGACTTCACCAGCAGATCCGTTTCAAACACCTCGGCAAGGAGATCGGGCCGGAGCACTTCTTCGGGAGCGCCGTCAGCAGCAATCGATCCTTTGTGAAGCAGGATCACGCGACTTGCGTAGGCCGCCGCGAGATTAAGGTCATGCGTGACGCTCAGCACCAGGACACCGCGCTTGCACAGATCCCGCGCGAGCGCATACAGCATGATCTGGTGGCGCAAATCCAGATACGTGGTCGGCTCGTCCAGCAGCATCACCCGAGGCTTCTGCGCGAGGGCTGCCGCTAAGATCACGCGCTGGCGTTCACCTCCACTGAGAGTTCGGACATCGCGATCGCGGAACGCAACCGAGTCTGTTGCCCGCATCGACTCTTCGGCAATCAGGAGATCTTCCGGTGATTCGAACATCGCATCGGCGTAAGGGGCGCGCCCCATGAGCACAATCTGCTCGGCCGAGAACGGAAAGTCGATCGCTTGCGCTTGGGGCACGTGCGCAAGCTGTCGAGCAAGTTCGCGAGGAGTCTGCTCGCGAACCGATTTGCCGAACAGGAGACACTCGCCGCGGAACGGTTTGGAATTCAGAATCACTCCGAGCAGCGTGGACTTCCCCGCCCCGTTCGGACCAGCAATGCACACGAACTCGCCGGTGCTAAAACTGGCGCTAATATTCCGCAGCACACCAAGGTCACCGTAATTGACAGAGATATCCTGCAGTTCTATCGCCTGGATCAATGGAACAGCTCCGGATGGAGCAGACGTCCGAACTCTCGAGCGGCAAGCACCAGCCGAGGTCCAGGTACAACGTATATGTTCGAGGCTACAGGATGGATCCGCTTGCTCTTCACCGCACGCAACGAAGGATAGCGGCTCCAGAGAGCTTGCACTTGTTTCTTATGCGCTTCGGTGATACGCTCCGGCTCCGCCATGTCCCCGAGATCGATGATTACCTCCGGGTTGCGAGCCAGCACCTCTTCGAGTGAAACCTTGATGTAGTCGGCCCGGGCGTCCTTGAAGATGTTGGACCCGCCTGCCCGTTCCATCAGTTCGTTGAGATAGGCTCCACCACCTACCGCGACCAAACCTTCAATCGCGTTGGGCGATCGGCCCACGATGTACATCACCGACGTTTTCGGCTTTCCGGCGACACGCTGCTGGATGTCGGCGAGCTCCTTTTCGATGCTGGCAGCAAGCTCCTGGCCGCGCCTCTCGACACCAGCGGCCTTCCCTATGGTTCTTATGGAATCGAGGATGTTCGTGATGTTTACGCTTTGCACCTCGACCACGTTGAGCCGGATTGCGGCATACTGCTCCCGCGAGTGGACCGCCGTCTTGTGGATGATCACGAGATCCGGCCGCATCGCCAGGATCGCTTCCAGATTCGGTTGCGCGAACGAGCCGATCTTGGCGATCTTCTGGGCTTCCGGCGGATACGTGCAGTAGTTCGTCACACCGACAACTCGATCGCCGAGTCCGAGCGCGAAAAGAGTCTCAGTGATGCTCGGGGCGGTAGACACGATGCGCTTGGGCTGCGCGCACAGAGTGGCACAAGCCATTACGTACAGCAGGAGGCGAGCAAGCCAGGAAGTCATAGAAAGCGCTCTTCAAACAGCGGGATGTCTGCCGAGTGCGCGAACCATGACGCAAGCGACTCGTACTGCTCGGCTCGGGAACGCACGGGCTTCGGCTCGATTCCGAGCGTCGTTCGCAGGACGTCTTCGTTCTCAAAAGCTCCGTGGAGGTAGGTGCCGATACAGTGATTTGCAACGACTCCTTCGTTTTCAGCAAAATGGTCGACGCCGGGCTCGACGTCTGTCTCGCCCATGTGGATCTCGTAGGCGTAGAAGCTGACGCCGTTCGGCAGCCTGACTCGAACACGATGAGTCACCTTCTCCCGACGCATCACCGTGCGGACCGGCAGCAAGCCAAGGCCGCGTACTTCGCGCGCTACCCCTTCCACCAAATCCGGATCTGAGATCTGCTTCCCGAGCATCTGATATCCACCGCAAATCCCAACCACGGTGGCACCCGACGCGTGCTGCTCCAAAATCCAGTCGGCGAGCCCTGTGGTCCGCAGCCATTGCAAATCGCCAGTTGTGTTCTTGGTGCCGGGTATAAAGATGATCCGGTAATCCCTGTTCGGCGGTCGTGTTAGCCAATCGAACGCGGGAAGCCGTCGAAAGTCGGTGAAATTCGAAATGTGCGGAAGGTGAATTACCGCAATCGCTGATTCCTGCTTTGAAGGCCGAGAGTCGATCGACACGGCGTCCTCCTCATCGATGTGGATGTTCGGATCGAAAGGAAAGACGCCGAGACAAGGACGGCAAAGCTTCGCTTCCAGCAGCGCCGCTCCTGCAGTAAACAAGCTCGGGTCACCGCGGAACCGGTTCACCGCAAAAGCCCGTACCAGGTGGCGTTCCTCAGGCTCGAGAAGTGACATCGTCCCGAACAGCGCACCGAACACTCCGCCCCGATCGATGTCGGACACCAACAGCGTCGGCGCATCGAGCTTTAACGCAAGTCCGAAATTCACCAGGTCGCGATCTCGCAGGTTCAACTCTGCAACGCTGCCGGCACCTTCGATCACGATCACCTCATGCCGGGCAGAAAGCCGGTCGTAAGCATCCAGCACCTGGCTCTGCAGGAAGTCGTAGTGCTCGTAATACTCCTTTGCAGTGAGGTCGCGCCAGACCTTTCCGTGCAGCACGACTTGCGAACTCGTATCACGCGTCGGCTTCAGCAGGATCGGATTCATGTCGGGCGACGGCTCGAGCCCGCATGCCTCGGCTTGTGCCACCTGTGCCCTCCCAATCTCGCCGCCTGACGGACAAGGGTAGGAATTGTTCGACATGTTCTGCGCCTTGAATGGAGCCACACGTAACCCACGACGTCTGAGATAAGCGCAAATCGCAGTCGCCATCCAACTCTTTCCGACATGGGAGGCGGTGCCGCCAATGAAGATGGATTTGGCCGTTTGCATTTCTGGCCTATTGTTTTATCGTTCGTAGAAATGCGGCGGCAACGTCTGAGACTCTCGCCCTCTTGACGTCGACTTCATAGTTCATTCGCCTCATCTGATCTTCCGAAATTTTGCCGGACAACTCGAGCAGTGCTTCCTTGAGCCCTGGTGTGTCCGCGGCCACTTGACGGTTCAGGATCAGCACGGCCTCATACGGTCCGAATGCGCTCCGATCATCCTTCAGCAGCTTGACCGGCGATGACGCGATCTGCGCGTCAGTCGTGTTGCCGGCTATCATGTTGACCTGTCGCTGCTCCAGCGCTTTATATAACAGACCCAGGTCCATGGTGATGGGCGCTCCTCGGGTCGGGATGTCGTACTTCGCCTCCAGGGCGGGAAGGCCATCAGGCCTTTGCTCGAATTCATAACCGACGCCAAGTACCCAGGTGTCGTGAACCTTCTCGGCATCGGTGATTGTCTGCAGCTTATGCTTATCAGCCAGAGGCTGGTAGACGCCAATCACAAACGAGTTATTGAAGCCGAGGGGCGGCAGCACATCGAACCGGAAATTCTGCGCGTAAACCTCCTTCACCCGCTCATAAACTTCTTTCGGACTCGTCGCCAGCATGTTGATCTTCAGGACGGCGTAGAGCGCCGTGCTGGTGTACTCGGGGTACACATCGATGGCGCCGTCGATCATGGCCGCGTGCACAACCATCGTGCCCCCCAGGTTCAACGTCCGGTCCACCTTCCGGTCGAGCCGCCGCTCAATCTGCTGCGCCGTGATCTCACCTAAAATCACTTGCTCGGTGAAGTTCTTCGAACCGACCGCGAGGTTCCGTTTTAGCCGGCAACCTGAAGCGGCCAATACTGCAAACATCAATATCGAGACAAACGTTTTTCGATCCAACCAAGACCTCCGTCGAGCACAAGCGCGATCACGGCTGCTGGTACAGATCCAGCCAGCAGAAGCCGCGTCTCGACCGACGCAATACCGCGAAAGATAAAGACCCCGAGACCTCCGGCTCCAATGGCCGCCGCGATGGTCGCAGTCCCTACTGTTGTAACAGCCGCGATGCGCGTACCCGCAAAGATGGAAGGCGCTGCGAGTGGGAGTTCGATGAGTCGAAGCGTCTGAGCCGGTGTCAGTCCCATGGCGGTAGCGACCTCGACCGCACCCGGATCCACGTTTTGGAGGCCGGCGAACGTGTTGCGCACAATCGGGAGGAGCGCATATAAAATGAGCGCAACCAGGGCGGTCCTCTCTCCGATACCGATGAACGGAATCAGAAAGCCGAACAAAGCCAGACTCGGCGTGGTCTGCACCACGCTGCTGAAGCCTAACACGAAATGCCTTAGAACATTCACTCGATGAGCCGCGATTCCAAGAGGGATGCCTATGGCGCTTGCGATCAGGACACAGATCAACGTCAGCTGAATATGCTGCCAGCTGAGCCGAAGAATTTCGTCAGCGGTCACAAA
>DASQVJ010000480.1:0-7888 GCA_035640835.1 Bryobacteraceae bacterium | reverse complement strand
GGCTGGGTCGTGGGAGACGAACCCGCGGTCGTGATCGAGTTCGATTTCGAACGCGAGACGACGAGCCGGCTCGGAATGCCAGCGTTTCATTCACATAATTCGTCTGTGGGTGCGTAGCTCGATTGTGCATGTTGCGCAGTTTGGCCGCCCTGGTTCTGGTGAGCCTGGTGATCCTCACAGGCTGCCGTTCGGCACCGACCAACCCTGTCGAACGCGTGGACGGTGCTTCCGATCTCTCGGCGTTCACGCTCCGATCTCTGAAAGGGACTCGTGACGGCGAGCGGCTCGATGTGCAGGCTTTGTATGGAGACGGCGCCCAAAGTATAAGGGTCGATTTACAATTCAATGTTTCACCGCCCGCACGTCTCGCGTCAGGAACTTGGAGGGGGCTCGCCGGCGAGGGAGAAGTACGACAACGATCGGTGACGTTCCTCGGGGGTCAATCCGGTCCACCCAGCATTGGTGGACGTTTCGATCTGATAGGGCCCGATCATCGTCCGCTCTACCGGGTGACGATTCCGCTGCAGGAGTTAAGACACCCGCTTTGAATTCGGTTGTGTCGATACCAGGTGGGCGCCCGGAACACGGGTCCGTGAGACATGTTGAACGGCGTCGGCGCTTCAGGGGTGCGCCGGTTTCGCAGAAGGGGGTCCCGCGAGCCGCCCCAAGTGTTCATACGGCAACCGCTGATGGAGGTAGACATAGACTCCGAATAGCGTCACGGATGCCAGTCCGAGAATCGATATCAGGAGCAGCAGCCGCACGATGGGCCTCAGGGGAGCGAACGCTTCGTCCGCGCTCTGCGCGCTGATGACATACCACTGCGGGTTTCCATAATCCTGCTTCAACTCGGTGGAGGCGAACCCAACCAGATGTCGCGCAGAGCCGGAATGCGCAACCAGAAAGCCCGATGATGGCGGGCGCCCGCCGTGCGCCTCTGCGATGGCCGAATAGTCCTCGGATTTCGACGTTAGCGGCCGGGTTACTCCAGGGCTGGCGATGATGGTCCCGTCATCTTTAACCAGCAAGAGGCGGGCTGTCGGACCGAACGGCGTTCGTTGCGTGACGGCGAAAAGCGCCGATACGTCCACGAGCGCATCGACGGCACCCAGGAACGCATTCGATTTTTCATCCTGAATCGGCACTCCGATACCTATGTAGTGCGCCTTTGTGACTTCGTCGTAGAGGACGTCCGTCACATTGACGCCGCCGCGACCACCTGCGTAGATCTTTTGCCAGAAGTCTTCGTCAGCCTGATAGTAATCGAGGGTCTTGTGCGTCGCGGCGACAGTTGCTCCTCTGGCATCCGTGACCGTGATTCGAAGGTAGCGCCGATCGAAGTCCCTGTGGCGTCGCGCAACCCGCGAGGCCGGGGAATTGAGGATCGCGTTTGCGACAGGCTCTGCGGCGGGAGTATTCCATCCCGCCTCGATCTTCTGAATAGCCTGCCCGATCTGTTCCTCCTTCAGTCCGCCATAACGCGCATTACCTTTCTGCGCCGCCTCGATGACGGAGTCATCTCTTGCGAGCAAACCGACATCCATCACGCGATCGTGGACGAAGGCCGCGATCTCGGACGCTGTTCCGGCTGCGATTGATTGGAAGTGTGCTCCGACTGTTTCTTCGGCGGCCCTGTTGGCCTGGGAAACTGCGAACAGGCCCAGAATACAAATTGGCGTGATGAGTATCAGCATGGCCAGCAGAACCCGGGTCGCCGGGATGCGAATGTGCGTTCGATGAGCAACCATTGTGCCCTCCTGTGAGTAACCCACCTGTGCTAGATCAGGTGGTTGCCGGAGCCCCTGGGGCGCTTCCGGCGGCGATGATGACAGGAAGTGGCCATAACCGCAGATCCCAGTTGAAAGCTTATCTAAAATCGCAAGAACCGGCAGCCGTCGTACGGTCGCGTGAGCCAGCCAGGTGATCTTCCGGGTCGAGCAGCCTGGCATCGCCGGTATTGGTGGAGAAAAACACGGCGAAATGGAAGTCCTTGCCCCCGAACTGCTGCTTGTCTGGCTTGCGTTCTTAGCGCCTTGGCGTCTTTGCGTGATCATTCCAGAGATGTGTTTCTATGAAGGGGCGCGTCCCAGAGTTGTCTCTCGCAAAAGCCCCGAAGCTCGCCAAGGAAAGCGCTGCCGGGCCGCTAGATCTGGATGGTTGTCCACCAGCAGCAGCGTGTCGCAACTACGGTCGGATAATGAATTAGCGAGGCAGCGCGTTGAAACTCGGAATCGCACGAATTACGAGCCGCAAACCGGGCCTCGTCGTTCTGGTCCTTGCGAGCAGTCTTTTGGCGCAGGTCGCCACTCGACCCCAGCCAGGGCCGATTCTCGACTACATCAAGCAGACTTGGCACACGTTGACACGAGCGAACCGCGACCTCGCGACGGCAGCTGTCGACCCCAAGTACCATCCTCTCCCAAACGGCCGCTGGCCGGTCTACGTCCCGAGCAATTCTACGCTGAGCGACATTCGAAAGCAGCTGGAATCGGCGATGGCCATCTCCGATTTGAAAACGATTGAGCTTCGCCCGTTGCCGCCTGGCGCGTTGCAGGTTCAGCATCAGGGCTTGCTCTACCTGCCGCAACCCTATGTCGTGCCGGGAGGCCGCTTTAACGAGATGTACGGATGGGACAGCTACTTCATCCAGCTCGGCCTGCTGCGGGACGGTGAGAACAGCCTCGCAAAGGACCTGGCGGATAACTTCATTTATGAAATCCGGAATTACGGGAAGATACTCAACGCAAACCGCACCTACTATCTGACCAGATCGCAGCCTCCGTTCTTTACACAAATGCTCCTCGGAGTTTTTGAGCGCACAAAGGACCGCGAGTGGCTCCGCAAGGCAGTTCCGGCAATTGAAGAGTATTACCGCTTCTGGACCACCGAGCCTCACCTGGTTCGGGAAACCGGCCTGTCTCGTTACTACGATCTGGGCAATGGGCCCGCGCCCGAGGTGATTGCGGCGGAGCGCGATGCGGAGGGCCGCACACACTATCAACTGGTCAAAGAATACTATCGAACCCACAAAGTGGACGCTTATGATGTCTCGCAATATTACGATCGGAGGACAAATGTGCTTACGCCTTTGTTCTACAAAGGCGATCGGTCGATGCGGGAGTCGGGATTCGATCCTTCGAATCGCTTCGGGCCATTCAGTGTCGACGTCATTCACTACAACCCGGTGTGCCTGAATTCGCTTCTCTACCTGATGGAGATGCAGACAGCCGAGATTATGGGCATTCTCGGAGTGGAGAAGGATGTAGAGATCTGGCGCAAACGCGCGATAGCCCGTGCCGAACGCGTGAACCGGCTGATGTGGGATGCCCAAGATGGGTTGTATTACGACTATGATTTCGCTCGCCAAAGACTGCGGAAATATCCATTCCTGACCACTTTTTATCCGCTCTGGGCCGGCATCGCCACCCGCGAGCAGGCTGCGCGGGTTGCCGGCAACCTTCCTAAATTCGAACAGCCAGGGGGACTACAGACGAGCACTACAACGAGCGGCAATCAGTGGGATGCTCCATTCGGCTGGGCGCCGCTGCAGTTGATTGCCGTGCAGGGACTGAGACGTTACGGCTTTGATGAGATTGCGGACCGGATTACGGTCAAATTCCTATCGCTGGTTCGGGACGAGTACCTGAAGAGTGGGACGATCGTCGAGAAGTACGATGTCGTTCGCAGGACAACCGAAGTCAGCGGCGGCATTCGTTTCGGCTATCGCTCCAATGAACCAGGTTTCGGCTGGACGAACGCTGCATTCGTTGTGCTTTTGGACGAACTGGGTCCCGGAGGCAAGCGCAAAGTGCTAGGAGATCGGGCGCCCAGGGAGATCGGAGCGATGCGCATACACTTCATTTACCCGACCAGGACGCCTGACGCTTCTGCAGGAAAGCTGTCATTCCCTCCTGCGCGTCCGCTGTAAGTGCGTTCAGGCTCATCACATGCTTGGCATAGGCGTACGCTTCAGCCTGATCAAGATCTATCTGGGCATACCAGGCCCGCTTACCCACCGCAACAGTGAGTGGACTCGCGCCTGCGATGGAATTCGCAAGCCTGCGCGTTTCCGCGGGCAATGCGGACCCCGGCACTGCCCGGTTAATCAATCCCCACTCAGCGGCTGTCGCAGCACTGATCATCTCCCCCGTCAGGAGCATTTCAAGCGCTCGCTTGCGACCTATCGCCCGACTGAGCGCGACCATCGGCGTCGTGCAGAACAGACCGATCCGGACGCCTGGCGTGGCAAAAGCGGCGTTCTCGGCAGCAACGGCGAGATCGCAGGAAGCAACCAGCTGACATCCCGCCGCCGTCGCGATTCCCTGTACCTCAGCGATGACCGGCTGTCTGATCGACTGAATCTTCATCATCAACTCTGAGCAGACCTCGAAGAGCCGCGAGTACTCCGCCGGCGTGCGCCCTGTCATTTCCGATAAGTCATGACCCGAGCTGAAAACGCTGCCGCTGGACGCAATAATCACTGCACGCAGTTCGTCGTTCCGATGGATGTCATCGAGACAGGCAATCAGTTCCAGCATCAGGTCGAGTGAGAGCGCATTCCTCCGCTCGGGCCTGTTGAGTGTGAGTACGGCTATTGAACCCTCGACGGTTTGAAGCAGATTGCCGGATGGCATTCGTCGTCCTCCTCAAGCTGTCGATCGACGGCTAAGCTCAGTCAATCCGCGCTGCTCGATCTCTATTTGTCGAATCCTGAACTTTTGTACCTTGCCACTGAGGGTCATCGGAAACTCATCCACAAACCGTATGTACTGCGGGATCTTGAAGTATGCGAGCCTATCCCGGCAGAAGGCACGGATTTCTTCTTCATCGGCTGAGGTGCCCGGTCTTAGCCGGATCCAGGCAAGGACGGTTTCACCCAGCCGCTCGTCCGGTAGTCCAACGGCCTGGACATCCGAGATCTTCGGATGAGTGTACAAAAACTCTTCGACCTCACGAGGGTAGACGTTCTCTCCGCCCCTGATGATCATGTCTTTCATTCGGCCTGTGATGCGGAAATAGCCATCCGGACGCATGACGGCAAGGTCACCTGTATGCAACCAGCCATCCGCATCCACCGCTTTTCGAGTGGCCTCGGGTTCGTCGTCGTACTCTTTCATCACCATGTAACCGCGAGCAAGCAACTCGCCCTGCTCACCCACAGGCAGCGTTTCTCCTGTCGTTGGCGATGCGATGCGAACCTCTGTCTCCGGGAGTGGACAGCCGACGGTCGTGCAGCGCACCTCGACATCATCGTCGACTCGGGACATGGTGATGATTGGTGTGCTCTCTGTTTGACCGTAACCAACGACCATCTCAGGACAGTGCATGTCTGCGACGACGCGCTTCATGACTTCGATCGGACACGGTGCTCCCGCCATTACACCCGTCCGGAGGGATGCGAGATCGAAACGGGACGATTCGAGCTCCTGCAACTCCGAAATGAACATGGCCGGAACTCCGTAGATCACGGTAGCGCGTTCCTGCTCGATGGCCTGCAGCGTCGCTTTTGCGTTGAAGGTGGGAGCCGGCAGAATCACAGTGGCTCCGGTAACCATGGCCGTCATGGTCCCAATCACGCAGCCGAAGCAGTGGAACAAAGGTACAGGAATACAGATGCGGTCTCGCTCCGAGAGCTGCATGTACCGGCCAATGAAGCGCCCATTGTTCACCAGATTGATGTGAGTCAGCACCACGCCTTTCGGTGTTCCGGTGGTGCCGGAGGTGTACTGGATGTTTGCGGCATCTTCAGGCTGGATGACGGGCACATCTGTACCGGCTTCGCGCAGAAAGCTGTGCCACTCCGAAGACCCAAGAGTAATGACATACTGTGGCGCCCGCGCCTGTTCTGCACATGCTTGTTCGAGGATGGACCGATAATTCGCTCTGCGGTCCTGGTCGCGGAGGAAGAGCGCCTTTATGCGCGACTTTCGCAGAATAAACGACAATTCGTGGGACCGCGAGGCTGGATTTACATTGACCAGCATCAAGCCTGCCAGCGCGCAACCGAACTGGAGCATCACCCACTCGACGCAATTCGTCGCCCAGACGCCAACGCGGTCGCCCGGTGCCAGACCGAGTGACAGGAGTCCGGCAGCGGTGCGTTTTACTTCGTGCGCGTACTCGTTCCAGGTCAGGCGGACGTTCTGCTCACAGTCGACGACGGCAAGCCGGTCGCCCAGGCGGGAGGCGTTCTCGAGAAACACCTCGCCGATCGTTTTTCGAATAACGGTATCTACCGGGCCTCGTGCATAGCTTTGCATTGCTACTCCCCTTGATCGCTGTGCTGACAGCATAGACGATTCCTGAGCAGCTGTGGCAGGGGGATGGCGGCTGCTGATTTCATCGCAAGACCAGAGCTTCACGCTCGGATTTGCGAGTGCGCGCCCGTAAATCGGCCAGTTGGCTACTGACTTGGCGAGCCTCCTCATCTCGGCCACTGGCCTTAAGGGCTCGGGCGAGCTGATAAAGAACGGACATGTCGTCGGGTTGGAGTCTTGCGGCTTCGCGGAGCAGGCGGGCTGCGTCAGCGGGCTTCCCCGACGCAAGTGCGGCGCGACCGAGATAGTAGTACGAGCCCCAGAATGCCGGCCGTGCAGCCCGAGCTTTTTCGAGATGCTCGACACCTGCCTCGATCATGTTTCCGACAACGAGCAGCGCTCCTAAAAAATAGCGCGCTTCGGCGTCATTGGGATCGCTTTCGAGCGCTTCCGCAAGAGCATTCCTGGCGTCGTCAGCCCGGCGCAGACTGACGTACGTTTTTCCGAGTTCTCGAGCGAGCCCGGGCAGGTTCCTATCGATCTCACGAGCTTTGGTCAGCTCCGATAGCGCTTGTTCAAAAAGCGTGCTCTCGTAGTAAGCCCGACCGGCGAGCAGATGCGCCTGAGCGCGCGGCACCGAAGAAAAGAGCTGCGACACGGCGTCCATCGCATCCTCCCTCCGATTCTGGCGCAGGTATGCGAGTGCAAGGAGGTACAACACGGAAGGGCTGCCGCCTGGGCGGAGCGCCTCCAGCGTCTCAGTCGCGCCTGCGACATTGCCCGTGTACAGATCCGTTGTCGCCATCAGTTCCATTGCCTGGGCGTGGCCGGGCTGTGCATCCAGCACGTGCCGAAGATGTGGCTTCGCGGAGACGTAGTCGTCCTGCTTCATGTAGGCGAGTGCGATGTTCAGATTGAGCAGCGGATCGGCTGGAGCGGCTTTCAGAGCCCGCTTGTAGGCAGTGACGGCATCGGCATAGCGACCCATCCTTGAATACACAACTCCGAGGTTTCCCAAAGCGCCCACGTGACCGGGCTGGAGCTTTAGGACGTGCTGGAAACCGCGTTCGGCGGCTGCCAGATCGTTCGAGGTGAGAGCGCGGGCGGCGTCTTCGAACGCTTGCCGGGGAGCATCCCCAGGCGCCGCTGCGAGCCCAAGAGCCAGCAGCAGCGCCGTGAGAAAACGCATAACAACAGGTTAGAACAGCAGTTTGAGCGCTAACTGGATGTTCCGCGGGTCGCGAGTATCGGTCACGACACCCGCCTGACCGCGCGTAGCCTGAGTCACCGGCGTGCCGGGATTCGGCACGCTGATAGCGGTGTTAAACGCTGCAAACTGCGTGTGATTGAAGGTATTGAAACTCTCGGCACGGAACTGCAGGTTTACCCGTTCACTGATCCGGGTGGTCTTGTACACCGAGATGTCCCACTGGTTCGTGGCCGGGCCGCGTATGGTGTTCTTGCCGACGTTGCCGAGAGTTCCATCCGCCGGGCGCGCGAAGGCAAGCGGGTTGAACCATTCGTCGCGGGTCTTCGTGTAGATCTCGCCGCCGATGTAGTCCGCACGGACGCCGCCGCCGCTAGCGCCGAGCGTACCCGGGTTGCCATTGGACGTAGTAATCGTGAACGGC
>DASQVJ010000479.1:0-5605 GCA_035640835.1 Bryobacteraceae bacterium | reverse complement strand
AGGCGGTCAAGGCGAGATCGGGTATCTCGCGCCGGATGTTGCCGGCAACCTCGAATACCGATCACTACTGCAGGACATCCCCGCCGAGCACAGAAAGTTTGGCGATGTCTGGGCCGTTTTGCCTACGCCCGAAGGCGTCTATTTCAGCTCATACCAGAAGCTGTTTCTTTGGCAGAAGAACGGAAAGTTTCGGGTTTGGCAGCCCAAGTCCACGTTCGGCCGCGCTTATCTGGCCAACAAGAAAGTTGTGCTCGTGGTGCCTGGTGAAGGATTGCAGGAAGTCGCAGGGGAACGGCTCCGCCCGGTCGCAGGATCCGAGTCGCTACCCGCCAACGAGATCCGTGCGGTCTTCGATTGGTCGGGACGACTTACCGTCGCCACTCGCGAACGCCTCATCGCGTACATCGACGGCGCCTGGCAACCCGTAGAAACCACCGCCGACGCTCTTTGGCGCGACCAAAAGATTTATACCGTCTCGGCTCTGCCCGGCAACAAGCTCGCGGTGGGCACAACGCGAGGCGGGCTATATCTGCTTGATTCGGATGCCCAGGTTTTGTCGCAGCTCACCAAGGAGTCGGGCCTTCCTTCCGACTACGTCACGTCGAGCTTTCCGGACAGGCAAGGCGGGCTGTGGATCACCACTCCGGCCGGTCTCGCGCGTGTCGAACCCTCGGTCACCCGCTTCGATGAGCGGACGGGGTTGAGGGGTGGCGTGATTACTTTGATCAGGCATTCCGGTGTTCTCTATGCCGGGTCGCAGACCGGGCTGTATCGTCTTGTTCCGCAGTCCGAAAAGCACGCCGTTTTCGAACCAGTAGCGGGCTTAGCGGAAACGGTGGTGGCGCTCGTCTCAGTGGGAGATCAATTGCTCGCCGGGGCACAGCGGGGGCTTTACCGGATCCGCAACAACCGGGCCGAACTACTGCACGCTGCCGACGTCATCTACGACCTCGCACCATCACGTTCGAATCGCGATGTCCTGTTCGGCGTCGGACGAAGCGGATTCAGCGTGTTTCGGAGAGCGGGTGACCGTTGGACGTTGGCGTCGCAGGTGCCCGGCCAGGGACAGGAGTTTCGATCGGTCGTTGAGGACGACAAGGGACGCGTCTGGATCGCAACACGATCCGACGTGATCCGGGTGAACTGGCAGGATCCGGAGTCGAAACTCGTGCGCTTCGATGCTGCGAAGGGAGTGCCTGCCGGGTGGAACAACGTCTATTGGGTCGACGGGTCGCTTGCCCTCTCTACCGAGAAGGGTGTGCGCACCTTCGATGAGAAAGCGGAGCAGTTTGTCCCAGACGCCCGCTTTGAGAACGTGCTTTCGGATTCAAACCGAGGCGTCTCCCAGATTCGTAGAGGCGTCGGCAGGAATCTCTGGATCACCGGAACCGGCTACCATGTGCTGCTCGGGCCGAGCGGAAGCCGATACCAGGTTCGTCCAATGCCTTTGCTGAAGGCCGGATTAACCGAACTCTACGCCGTCTACAGCGACGGTGACGGCACTGTTTGGGCGGCCGGTCCCGAAGGATGGCTGGCGCGAACGGAACTCACCGCCCAGAACGTCGACCAGGCTGCGCAACTCCTTCTTCGTCGCGTGCAATCGCAAACCGAACGCGGCACGATCTTCGGCGGCGCGGGCGTCCTCGAAGCTCCACCCGACATTGCCTATCGCGATCATGCCGTTCGATTCGAAGTTGCAGTTCCGTACTACGAAACAGAGCCGCACACCGAATATCAATACTTCCTCAATCGTGCGGATGCAGGTTGGTCGCGGTGGAGCACGGAAACCCGAAAGGACTACACGAACCTGCAAGAAGGCTGGTACACGTTTCGAGCGAAAGCTCGCCATCCGGTCGCCGGTGAATCGCCGGAAGTCAGCTTTCGATTCCAGGTGCTCCCACCTTGGTATCGGACCTGGTGGGCCTATCTCTGCTATGCCCTGTTGGCTGCGCTCGCGGTCTGGGCCATCGTACGTTGGCGCGTGCAAGCCTTGCGAGAAAGCAATCGACGCCTGGAAGCGACCGTGCAAGAGCGCACTGCAGAGATTCGGAGGCAAAGCGAACAGATCCTCGCACAGGAGCAGAGGACCGAGGCGCTGCTACAAAACATCCTTCCGGTGAAAGTAGCGGAAGAACTCAAATCGACAGGCCTCGTTAAGCCAACCACTTACGACGAAGCCACAGTGTGCTTCACCGACTTTGTCGGGTTCACACTCGCTGGAGAAAAGCTCAAAGCAAGCGAGATCGTGGACGCCTTGCATGAGTACTTCACAGCTTTTGACGAGATCTCCGGCAAATATGGCGTCGAGAAGCTGAAAACCATCGGAGATGCCTACATGTTCGCCGCGGGACTTCCTGAGAGGCGTAAGTCGCACGCGGTGGATGCCGTCATGGCAGCCCTGGAAATCGTCGAGAAGACACGCGAAATCGCCCGGGCCCGCAAGGACACGGAGTGGCATTTGCGCGTCGGCCTCCATTCAGGGAATGTGGTTGCCGGGGTCGTCGGAGTTCGCAAGTTTGCCTTCGATGTTTGGGGATCCACGGTGAATTTCGCCTCGCGCGTTGAGAGTAGCGGTGTCCCCGATCGCGTCAACATCTCCCATGTGACCTACCGATTGGTGAAGGACTTCATCGAATGCGAGCCCCGCGGACTCGTGAAGACGAAGGAAGGTCGAGAGGTCGAGATGTATTTCGCGCTCGGCATCCGGCCTGAGCTGTTGGATGGAAACGAACACATTCCGGAGCCGTTCGCCCGCCTCTACCAGGAGCGTTTCGGAGCGCCGCCGAGGGCTTGCCCGTTGCCTTCAAGCGACCCGGCACGGGCGTCGTAAAACCTGCTCATCAGTGGGATAATCTAGTCACCCGGTGTCTCCCGATCTTTTCTGGCTGATTCTCGCCGAGTTCGCCTTCGCGTTTCTGCTGTTCTGGCGGTCGCGGACGGCCCCATTGCGCGCTCCCCTCTCGCTGTCCGCGTTGGGACTGGTGTTCCTGGTCCTGGCTGGTCCCTTTGGCAGGTGGCCCTATGAAGCCGCGCTCGCTGCCGGACTGCTTGCGCTCTTGCATTTGATCCTCGGCTACGGTCTCCGCCGGTTCACCCATAACCGGATCCCGAAAATCCTCATTGAGCTTCTGACAGCTGCCGGATACGTGGCCGTACTCATAAACATGCTTTCTCGAGGCGGAGTGAATCTGAGTGGACTCGTTACGACCTCCGCCGTGGCCACCGCACTCATCGGCTTGTCCATGCAGGAGTCTCTAAGCAATGTGATCGCGGGGATGAGTCTCCAAATGGAGCAGAGTATCGGTCGAGGCGATTGGCTCCGGACCTCCGAAGGAGCGGGCGTCGTGCAAGCCGTGCGACTCCGCTACACCCTGCTCGAAACCGCAGATAACGACCTGATCATGGTGCCGAACAGTGTGATCGCCAAAAACGCTACGACCATCATCGGGCAAAAGCGACGGAAGCTGATCCCATTCCTGGTGCCCTATGCGGAGCAGTCGCCTCACGCCATCATGACGGCTACCGATGAAGCGCTTCGAGCAGCACCAATTCGAGACGTTGCTCCGGACCCTGCCCCTCGAACGATCGTAATGGAGTTTAGGCAGGATGTGATCCAGTTCGGTGTGTACGCGTGGATGACACGTCCAGGTCACGAGCTCGCCGCGATCAGCGACGTCCTGACCCGTATCTATTTCGCACTCTCCCGCATCGGCGTTCAAATGGGCCACGCGCCTCAGCTGCTCGAGCTCCGTCGCGAATCGAAGCGTCCTGCCGAAGAAGTCCTGATCGAGCAGCTAAAGGTCATCGATCACGTCGGGCTGTTCCGATCGCTCACCGACGATGAGAAGGGCTTGCTGGCTCAGCGGCTCCAGAAGTTCAGCTTCGCCCCAGGCGAGTTGATCCTGAAGCAAGGCGATGCAGGCGATTCCATGTTCTTTGTCGATTGCGGCAGCGTTCGCATCCTGGTCGCGAACGGTACCGGGCTATCGGAAGAACTCGCGGTGCTGCCTGCGGGAAGCTTCTTTGGTGAGATGTCGCTTCTCACCGGCGAGCCCAGGTCGGCAACCGTCATGGCTGCCGAGCAGACCGATTGTTGGAGACTCGAAAAGGACGGGGTGCAAGCCGTTTTGAACGTCCGCCCAGAGGTAGCAGGCGACATCGCGAATGTGCTCGCACAGCGCCGGGCAGAGCTGGAAGTGGCACGCCAGAAACTCGATCTTGAAAGTGCCGCGCGTCTTCGTACCGAACATCATCTCGGCCTGCTCAGTCGCATCCAGCAATTCTTCAATACGACCCGGGCACTGGCCCACGACGCGTAGGGATAGCGGGTGGGAGCGGTCAGGGATCAGCTCTCAGCTTTTGAAGCAGCGCCCTTGCGAATGAAGGCTGACTGCTCACCGCTGAGCGCTGAACGCTTTTCGGTCACACATCAAACGCGTCTCCCTCACGAGCCATTTCGGTTGCCTGGAACTCTTGCCGCGCGTTCGTGCATATTCCGTGCAGCGTCAAATCGTCATGCGACGGATCGTGATGGAACAGCAGCAATCGCTTCACGCCGGCTTTGGCGGCAAGCTTCGTCGCCTCCAGCCAGGTGCTGTGTCCCCATCCTTTTTTCGTCAAATACTCTTCAGGAGTGTACTGCGCGTCATACACCAGAAGATCAGCATCCTGCGCATATTCGAGCAGCGTTTTGTCGAGCTTCGCGTTGCCATGTTCCAGATCGCTGGCATGGACAATCACGGCGCCGTCGCGTTCGATTCGGTATCCGGTTGCTCCTTGTGGGTGATTCAACGGGAAGGGGCGAACGAAAGCGTCCTCACAGTAGAATCCCTCGGGGGCCGAGTATACGAACGCACGCTTGGCCGCCAGTAATTCAAAGTTGACAGGAAAATATGGCGATGACATTTGTCCTTCCAGCACTTCGCGGGCGCCTTCCGGACGCAAGCCCGAATGAAAAGTGACCTCCGTGGTCGGGGAGTAAAGCGGGGCAAAAAACGGCAAGCCCTGTATGTGGTCCCAATGGAAATGGGTCAACAAAAAATGCAGGCGTAAAGAATTCGAGTTTGTCTTGGCCAGATCCATGCCCAGGGACCGAACGCCCGTACCGCAATCGATAACGATGGATTTGCCTGTCGGAAGCCCGATCTCGAGGCAAGTAGTGTTGCCCCCGTAACCTAAGTTGGCCGGTGTCGGGGTTGGAATCGATCCGCGTACTCCCCAAAACTTCAGCCGGAGCCTGAAGGAGAAACTCATATTGTTAGCCGCACGCGGGGGACCCGGCCACCGGAACGGTTTGTCGTCGTCGCTATGACAAAACAGAATACACCCAAATTGCTAAATAAAACAGGGTGGACCAAACTTGTTTAGCGGCGCGATCCGTAGAACCTTGCTTTTGCAGTCGCGAGTTGGTTATTCTCGTGCCGTAAGCGCAGTCTCCGCCATGGCTGGTCCTGCGGCAGATCGTTTATGCCGCGAGTACCATATGTCCCACTTCCCGGTACCTGATCCGTTTACCGACCAACTAGCTTTGCAACAGGAGATTGTGCGGCTTCAAGCCTTGCTGGATGTGTCCCGCCGCCTGCACAGCACGATCGACCTGAAGGAG
>DASQVJ010000478.1:0-8803 GCA_035640835.1 Bryobacteraceae bacterium | reverse complement strand
CGATAACGTCCATGTAGCCTTCTACGAGCACGGCTCGATCCGCCTTCCGAATCGCCTGACGAGCGCGGTTCAGATTATAGAGCACCGCGCTTTTCTTGTAGAGAAGAGTCTCGGGTGAGTTCAAATATTTCGGCTGCTCACCGTCGCCAAGAGCACGGCCGCCAAACGCGATCACTTTGCCGGTTTCGCTATGGATCGGAAACATCAGGCGTCCGCGGAACCGATCGAACCAAGAGCCGTCATCCCGCTTCAAGGCAAGGCCCGACTTCTCCATCTGATCGGCCGAAAAACCCTTCAACCGGCGGACCAGATCCGAGCCCGAGCGATCCGACAAGCCCAAACCGAACTCTTCCACCATCGCAGGACGCAGACCCCGCCGTGCCAGATAAGCACGCGCGTCGGCACCATTCGGTCCGAACAAGTGATCGCGAAACACCTGGGCCGCGATGTTGTGCATCTCCTGCAGGACTTCGCGAATCTCGGCTTCCGGCTCCCTTCGCTCCCGCTTCTGCGGCACCGGAATTCCCGCCTGCTCCGCAAGCGAGTGCATCGCCTCCACAAACGTCAGGCCGTGCAGTTTCATCACGAAACTGTACACGTCTCCGCCTTCGCCGCACCCGAAGCACTTGAACATCTGGCGCTCCCGATGCACGGAAAACGAGGGAGTTCTCTCCGTATGAAACGGACAAAGCCCCATGTAGCGAGGGCTGTTGCCGACGCGCTTGAGCCGCACATCTTCCCCGATCACACGCACGATATCGAGCGAAGACTTAAGCTGCTCTGCAAAAGACATCAAGCCCATTATCGCTAGCAACGATGCCACGTGGCGCACCGATTCGAAGACGAAATGTTCCCGTGACGCCACGTCATTTAGGGATTCAAAACTGGCCCAAGTCGTTTTAAACTTTGCTAACGGATCGGAGGAATCGTGAGACGTCTCGGGGGAATGCTGTTCATCAGCCTACTCGGCTGTGAGGTGGCATGGGCGGATCTCCTGGTAAGTCGGGGAACCTTCGGAATCGACCGCTACGCCGATTCCGGTACGTTCCTTGGCCAATTCATATCGCCCGGAACGGGCGGTCTCAACGATGCCCGCGGAATCGCGATTGGCTCGAACGGTGACGTCTACGTCGCCGATTTCCTCGACAGCCAGATCCTCCGTTTCGATTCCGCGGGCACGTTCCTCAACGTATTCTCCAGCGGAGCGGGAATCCAGACGCCCTTCGACCTGTCGTTTGGCCCCGGCGGAGATCTCTACGTCGGCAGTGGCGGCAACGACGCAGTCGTCCGCGTGAATGCGCTTACGGGTATGGCGGCGGGAGCGTTCACGTTCGGAAATCCCCAGCCAATCGGAGGTCCGCATTACCTTGCCTTTGGACCGCAATTAGTCGTCACCGACCAAGCCGGTCGTCTGTTTCGCTTCAACGCAGCCACTGGAGCTTGGATTCAGACCACCCTTCTCGACAACCCGGAGGGTGCGGGCTTCAACGCCGCCGGCGACTTGTTTGTGGCCCAGCGCATCTCCGACAACGTGCTCCGAAGTCCAAGTGGCGGCGGACCCTTCATCATCGCCATCCCAACCGGTGATTTCGCAGGAGCGCCCGCCGACCTGGTGTTTGGACCCGGCGATCTGATGTATCTCGCCACAAGTTCGGCCATCTATCGATTCGACGTCAGCAGTGGAAGTGGAGCGCTGGTCGATAGCTTCGGTAACGGCGGCGAATACCTGGCGTTCACCAACGCAATCCCCGAACCAGGAGCCCTCATCATGGTGATCATCGGGCTCGCCGCAATCCTAGTCGGGTCAACTCGATTCCGCAACTAAGGTAGGACGGGCAGGCTTGCATAGCCGGACGGTATGAACAAGCTGCCCTCGGTCAATCCTGCCGGGACAGCGCGCCTCCACGCCTCCGCAAGTTGTGCCGACGTGCGCCTACCCGCAAGTGCCTCCGCGAATGCGTGCGTCACCTTCGACACTTGCGCTGCATCCTCATGCACGAACTCCAAGCGGAAGTGTCGAATCCCCACATCCAGCCACAGCGATAAGTGCTGCGCCGCGGATTGTGCCTCCGCGCCGAAAACCGTGTTCCGGCATCCGACATCCGCCACCACCGGATGTTCCCGTCCATTCCAATCCCGCAAGGCAACCTTGTGTTTCTCGCAGGGACGCCCGCAGTCCTTATAGCTGGTTCCTTCTGAAAGGAAACGGCAGAAGACACAGTGCTCCGTGTGGAAGACGGGCAGATGCTGATACGCCACCACCTCGAGACGCCCGGGTCCAACTGCTTTGGCGAGCTTCGCTATCTGATCGGCGTTGAGATCGTGCGTCGGCGTCAATCGATCGAGACGATGCTCAAAGAGGGTGGCGGCCGTAAGCGCATTTGCCGCATTCAAGCTGAAGTCGCCGATCAACGCATGGGGATGATCATCCCGCAGCATTTCGAGCAGTCCGGCCGATCGCACAAGAATGGCGCAGTCAAGCCGCTTGAGGAACTGCGCGATTCGTTCTTCGCCCGGCTTCAATACGCGTGGACTCGCAACACGTACGGCAACTCCCGAAACCTTTACGCGCTCCACCGACGGTTTCAGGCCGTATAGATCCAGATAGTCGAGTGTGATGCTTGCCGGCTTGCTCGCGATGGCGGCGTCCAGTTGCTCCGAGTTGCGTACCAGAAGATGAACCTCTGGCAGCGCACTCGAAACAGCGTTCGGCGAAGCGACTGGAACCTGCTGCTGCGTGTGCTTCAAAACCTCGATCTGTCTCAGCGCACCTTGCGCCCTTTGCAGCTTCTCCACGGCTTCCCGGCGAAGCTGATTCAGGAGCGATGCCGGCGCGAACGGGCGTCCGTTGACCTTCAACTCGATCTCGCCCAGCTCATAAACCGTGTTCCCAAGCCGCCCCAATTGATCGCGCAGGAGCACTTCATCCACCGCCCGATGTTGCGCCACACTTAGCGGCTGCTCCGAAACAACTTCGACGGCCACATCCGGTCGAGCCGCCAGCGTCCAGCGCGTGCGCAACGCCTCGCGCTCCGTGGCCTCAACCTGCAGGTTCACGAGTTGCTTCCGAGGGGTCGCGAGCGTCGCCTGAACGTGACGCTCGAGATCCGGATCATGCGTCCGCCAGACGAGATCTCCGGGACGGATGCGGGAGAACTCGATTGCGCCATTCCCGAACGCAAGCTCGATCGTTCGCGGCTTCGCGACCACTTGGAAAACTCGACCACCCTCTTCCTTTTCTTCGGGACTCCGCCAATCGGCTGCATCGAACACGACGCCATCGCCGGGCTTGAGTGGCAGCGTGCGATGAGCATCGAAGGGCTCGATAACAACGGCGCTCGACAACACTCGAGTCACGCGCCCCATCAACACACCGCGATGCCGGGGAGCACGACCCTCGACCACGGTCTGATGATTGGTGCCGGATAAAAAGTGAGCGCCGAGACCTCTCGAGTACACCTGCTCGAGTCGCAGTTCCTCTTCGCGCGAGATCGTCACTGGCCTTTGCTCCCATGCCGCATCCACCGCCTGTCGATAGGCTCTGGTAGCGAGCGCCACATAGTCAGCGTCCTTGTAACGGCCTTCGATCTTGAGCGCGGCGATGCCGATGTCGACGATTTCCGGGACATGATGCAGCGCATAAAGATCACCCGGCGAGAGCAGGTAGCGCGCATCGTTCAGCGGACGGAGCTGGTCATCCACGATCATTTCGTACGGCAAGCGGCAGGCTTGCGCGCATTGCCCACGATTTGCACTGCGTCCGCCCCACGCCTCGGAAGAGAAGCACTGGCCCGAGTAAGCGACGCACAGCGCACCGTGTACGAAGATCTCCAGCTCGCAATCGGAGGCTTCGCGAATTGCCCGGATCTCCGGCAAAGACAGCTCACGAGCCAGCGTGACCCGCCGTGCACCGTATCGCTGAGCAAAACGAACCCCCTCCGCACTCGTGATGCTCATCTGCGTGCTCGCGTGGATCTCGAGGTCCGGCGCGATCTCATGGATCAGCCGGCAGATTCCGAGATCCTGCACGATGACAGCATCAGCGCCGGCCTCAGCAATGGAGCACATAGCGCGCTTCGCTTCCTCGATCTCATGCTCGAAGATGAGCGTGTTAAACGTGACGAAGCCCTTCACGCCTCGCTGGTGAAGGGTGCGAAAAACCTCGGGCAGTTCTCCAATGAGGAAACCCACTTTGGCTCGCGCCGAGAAGTGCTTCAACCCGAAATAGACCGAGTCGGCACCGGCATCGATGGCAGCATGCAACTGCGGCCAGTAACCGGCAGGGCTCATGATCTCCGGCTTGAGTTGTGGTGTTTGTGTGGGCTGAATTGACTGCATTCAGACAAAAGGCCGCGGAGTTGCTGCCGCGACCCAGCCCTTATTTTACCGTGTTGGCGTATGACGGACCGGTTGTCGGTGGATAAGCCGCACAAGGACCTAGGAAGCCAGGGGTGTGTCGGTTGTCTGTGCTTGATCGGTTTCTGATGGGGCTTGATCGGTGATTGCTGAGAGGTCGAGATCTCCACTTGTTTGCGCGTAGGACGCAAACACTCTTCGCGCGGCGCTGGCGGCGGGAAGCTTTGCCCCCGAAGAGGATGCAGCGTCCATAATGAGGTTCAGATCTTTGTACATCAGCCGCAGCGGAAACTCCGGAGCGTAATCGCGATTTTTGATCTTTTCGAATTTCCCCGCGAACGCCGGAGGAATCACGGCCGTCTCTGACAGAACACTCAACAGGACATTCTCTTCAATCCCAAGGTGGCGCCCGAGCGAAACAGCTTCGGCGATGGCCTCCATCCCAACACCCAGGAGAAGATTGACCACCAGCTTCATCTCAACACCTGAGCCTGCGGGCCCGATCAGAAACCATTGCCCGGCTATGGTCTCAAAGATGGGAGTGCACCGTTCAAAGGTGTTCCGATCGCCACCTGCGAGAAGCGTGATCGTACCGGCTTCAACCGCAGACGTCGACCCGGAAATCGCGACATCCAGGAGATTGACTCCTTTACTGCTGGCTTCGTTATGAATCTCGCGGGAGAGGTCTGCCGAGATGGTGCTCAGTTCAAGAATTGTGGTCCCGGGCTTCGCGGCCGATAGCACGCCTGCCTTGCCAAGGTACACGGATTTCACGGCAGCATCGTTGGCCACAGACGAAACAATCACGTCGGAATCGGAAGTGAGCGCGCGAATGGATCTGGCTATCGGTATGCCGTGCTCGCTGACCGCTCTAGCGCGCTCGGGAATGCGCTCAAAGCCCCGCATGACCCATCCCGCTGAATGCAGACGCCGGGCAAGCCGGCTACCCATCAGACCAAGGCCGATAAACCCGATCCTGGTCGTTTCTTTGTTCAGTGTTGTCTCTAGCATTGTTGTTTGATTTCCCTCTGAATCCTGGTCGTCTCTGCTGGAATCAAGAATGATAGGCAGGCATTGACGTACCTTGCACCTCGCATACCACTTACTTCGATGCTTCAGAGTGACGCGAGCACTCCGCTCGGCTTGATATGTCTAAGCGATCGGCACGATGTCGCAATAATCGACAACCCGCTGCCTGAGCGGGCATGAGGCGCGCCAATTTGTTTGCACTATTGCCGCAAAAGGTCGATCTTGGCTCCACCGAGACGCGCACCGATGTCCAAGCGACGAGGAGTTCGTGGCTGGTCCTCGGGATCGCGACGGTGCTTACCGGCATTGCAGCAGGCCTCAGCGGGATGCTGCTCGGTATGCTGCTCCATCTTGTTCAGCATCTTGCTTACGGCTATGGTTTCGGCGCGGGACATAGCCACGAAAGCTTTCTCAGCGGTGTCACGGCGTCATCACCGTATCGCCGGTTCATTGTGCTTTCGCTCTGCGGCATTGTGGCGGGCTTCGGCTGGTGGGTGATTCGTCGTTTCGGCAGTCCGCTCGTATCCATCAGCAACGCCGTTCGCAAAGGTGATCGAATGCCGGCGTTGACCACAGTGGCGCACGATCTGCTTCAAATTGTCACTGTCGCTTTGGGTTCACCCCTTGGTCGCGAAGTCGCTCCGCGGGAGATGGGTGCATTGTTCGCCCAATTTCTTTCTCGTCGCGCGCGCATTACGGAAGAACAGACCCGAATCTTGGTCGCGTGCGGCGCGGGCGCCGGGCTGGCTGCGGTCTATAACGTCCCGCTGGGCGGCGCGCTCTTTACTGTTGAAGTATTGCTCGGGACATTCGGCCTTTCCGCCGTAGTCCGGGCGATCACGACTTCCGCCATCGCGGCATACATAGCTTGGATTGGTCTCGGTGACCAAACCGTGTACGTCCTGCCCCACCTCTCGATCGATCCCTCTCTCATAGCTTGGTCCGTTGTGATGGGGCCGGTTTTCGGGTACGGCGCTTTTTGGTTTCGAAAGGCTGTGCGGAGTGCTCAGTCAAAAGCTCCCCAAGATTGGCGACTGCTCGTGCGGTGTGCCGTCGTTTTTCCAATCATCGGCCTGATCGCGATTCCCTTCCCGCAGATTCTCGGCAACGGAAAGGGGCTCGCATCGCTGGGCTTCGATAGCGGCTTGACCGTCGGAGTCGCCGCAGCACTGCTGTTGCTCAAAACTTTCGTGACATTTGGCTCGCTGCGAGCCGGAGCCCAAGGTGGACTACTGACGCCAAGCCTCGCCATCGGCACTGCATTCGCGACCGTGATGAGCGGCCTTTGGAATTGGATTTGGCCTGGTACTCAGCCAGGGGCATTCGCGATTGTAGGCGGTACGGCGTTCTTAGCAGCATCCCAGAGGATGCCGTTGACCGCCATCGTGTTGATGCTGGAGTTTACCCGGTTCGATCACGATTTCCTCATTCCCACTGCTTTCGCCGTGGCGGGGTCGATTTTTGCTTTCTATGTCAGCGATAAGCGCTCAGAACGGCAGGTTTAGTGGAGGCGCACTGAATCGCACGGTTATCGCTGTCCTCTCTGCGGTCGTGTTCGTTGCTGCGTGCAACCGCGCACCTGAGCCGCCAGTACACGCCCAACCACCCAACGACCATCAGCACCGGGCTAACTTGATGCGAATCCCTTCCGACTCGCCGAAGCTCAAGCGAATTGCCGTTCAAGCCGTACAAATGCGCGATCTTCCCATGCAGGAGGTGACATCGCCAGGGCAGATTGATGTGAACCCGAACCGGCTCGCGCACGTTGGCATCCCGGTACCCGGACGCATTGCGAGCGTAGCAGTTCGAATCGGTCAGGCAGTGCGTCAGGGCGACCCGATCCTTACGATTGAGAGTCCCGACGTGGACAGCGCCATTTCGACGCGGCTGCAAGCCGAGGCGAATATGACACAGGCACAAGCGGCGGCGAGGAAAGCGCAGGCAGATGCCGACCGGATCCGTGATCTCTTTGAGCACGAAGCTGCCGCCAGAAAGGATCTGCTGAATGCGGAGGCGCAGCTTGTTGAGGCGCAGAGTTCACTCGAGCAGGCAAGAGTCGCCGCAACACAGGCTCGCCGCAGGCTCGAGATGTTTGGCGTGAACGCAGCCGAGTTCGGCCAGCGCATGACCGTACGCGCGCCTATCTCCGGCAAGGTTCTGGAAATGAACGTAGTGCCTGGTGAGTTCCGAACCGACACCGCCGCTTCCGTCGCCACTATTGCGGATCTGGCGAGTGTGTGGGTAACAGCAGACGTCCCCGAGACCGCCATCCGGCTTATTCAGATAGGTGAAGCCCTCACCGTCGAACTCGCTGCATATCCCGGCGAGACGTTTCGTGCGCGAGTGACTCAGATAGCGGACACTGTCGATCCGCAGACACGATCGGTGAAGGTCCGCGCAGAACTGGCGAACGCTCACGGACGATTGCGGCCCGAAATGTTCGGACGAATTCGCCATGTGGAAGGGTCGACTCGCCAGCCCGTAGTACCTGTCGCCGCGGTTGTCGAGGACGGCCGGCAGTACGTCTGGAAGGAGATCCAACCGGGTATTTTCGAACGAATCGCCGTCCAAACCGGCATTCGAAGCCGCGGGCTGGTTGCCATAACAGCCGGGCTGTCGGAAGGCGACCGTGTGGTTGTTGGCGGAGTCATGCTGCTGAGCGCCGAGGGTATGAAATAGTGATCGCGCATCTCGTGCGATTCGCGCTGAGCCAGCGATTGATTACGGTCCTGATGGGCTTGACGCTGATCGGCGTCGGTCTTTGGGCTTTCCTGCAGTTGAAAGTCGAAGCATATCCCGACATCTCCGACACTCAGGTCGTTGTCGTCACTCAATACCCAGGGCGTGCGACGGAAGAGGTTGAACAACAGGTAACGCTTCCAATCGAAAGGTCCCTCAACGGAACGTCCCGGGTCATCGCTCGCCGGTCCCGCACCATTTTCGGGCTTTCCGTTGTGGAGTTGACGTTCGCCTATGGAACCGATGATTACTTCGCCCGGCAGATTGTGCTGCAGAAGCTGAGAGACGCCGATCTTCCGAACGGCGTTACTCCTACGCTTGGCCCCTTGTCAACGCCTATCGGAGAGTTGTACCGCTACACCGTTCAAGGAGGCGGACTCGACTCGATGAAGCTGCGCGAACTTCAGGATTGGGTGATCTCGCCGCGCCTCCAGCAGACAACCGGCATCGCGGATATCACTCCGTTCGGCGGACTGGTCAAGCAATACCAGGTTCACGTCGATCCCTTTGCGCTGGACAAATACCAACTCACAATCTCTCAGATTGCGAACGCGATCTCAGAAAACAACAGCAATGCCGGCGGAGCGCTGATCGACAATCGACAGCAATCGATGGTGATTCGCGGCATAGGCGTCATCTCCAGCGTAAACGACATCGAGAGCATTGTTGTCACGGGAGC
>DASQVJ010000477.1:0-3734 GCA_035640835.1 Bryobacteraceae bacterium | reverse complement strand
TCGCCCTCTGAATCTGGAGCAGGACCTCGCACTGGACCTGGTGCGAGTTGTAGAAGAAGCCGCGGCCTCGGCGGCGCGCACGATGGGCAAAGGCGATCGAGCCGGTTCCGATCAAGCGGCCGTACAAGCCATGCGCCAGGCCTTCGAGAGCATACCAATCGCTGGCGAAATAGTGATCGGAGAAGGCGAGCGCGATGAAGCGCCCATGCTTTACATCGGCGAGCGCGTGGGTGCGCAGCCGGAAAACGGCAAGGAGTACCCGCGCGTCGACATCGCGGTTGATCCGCTCGAAGGCACCAATCTTTGTGCGACTGGCACACCGAATGCGATCGCTGTCCTGGCGGCATCCGAACCTGGTGGGCTACTGCACGCGCCCGATTGCTACATGGACAAGATCATCGCCGGACCCGCATGCCGGGGCGCTCTCGACATCGACGCGCCGGTCGCGCATAACCTCCGCTCGATTGCACGCCGTCTCGATCGCGAGGTCAAAGACCTGACGGTGATCGTGCTTGATCGTCCACGGCATACAAAGCTCATTCAGGATATTCGTGATGCAGGCGCTCGCATTCGACTGATTGGTGATGGCGACTTGTCGGCTGGAATCGCCGTCGCGGTCCGCGGGAATGGCGTGCATGTAGTCATGGGCATCGGCGGCGCTCCCGAAGGAGTCTTGACTGCTGCCGCGATGCGGTGCCTGCATGGTGAGATGGTCGCGCGACTCGTTGTCGATCGACCCGAGCTTGAAGAACGCGTTCAGAAGATGGGCATCAAGGATCCGAAGCGCGTGTATACCGCCGGCGATCTCGCGCCTGGCGATCAGATCATCTTCGCCGCGTGTGGTGTCACCGACGGTGTCTTCCTTCGAGGCGTCCGCTTCTTCGGTGAGGGCTACCGCACTCACACGTTGGTCATGACCTCCTGCCCCAACAAGGTCCGCTTCGTCGACACGGTCCATCTCGATCGAAAGCCGGGCGGCCGCGGCGTTCGATTGTATTAACGACGCGAGCTTTCAGCGTTCAGCTTTCAGCTGGCTGACCGCTGATGGCTGATTGCTGAAAGCTTTGCCCGATCTGGAAGAACGAGCTGCAAGGTAGGTGTTTACGAGAGTGGCGGTGAGGATCAGCGCGCCTCCCGCGATGGCCCATGCACTTGGCGTTTCGCCGAGGAAGATCCCCGTCCAGAGAGGATTCAACGCCGGCTCGAGCAGGAGCACCGTTGCTGCCTGAAAGGCCGGTACCTCCCGCAAGCCGCGCGTCAGGCATACGTATGCCACTGTGATTTGGAAGATGCCCAGGTAAAGCACAATCGCCAGATCCCCAAGCGCAAGTGATGCAGGAATCGCGAACGGCAATCCGAGCAGGAAGACGATGACGTTGCCGGTGAGGAGCGCGGTCACACTGCCGTTTCGATCGCCACCCCTTTCCAGTAATCGCAAACCAACCACGGTGAGAGCCCAAGAGAGTCCCGAGGTGGCTGCGAGCACGTTCCCTGTAATCGGATCGGGCGCTGTTGCCACGGCTCTCTCTTCTCCGATGAAGAACATCGATAAGCCCAACGCAACAGTAGCGGCGACGGCGAGATCTCGCGGACCGATCCTCTCTTTCAAGAGCCACGGACCGAGCAGCAAGATGTACATCGGAGCTGTGGATTGCAGAAAGATGCTGTTGGCCGACGTTGTCAGCTTGTTGGCAAGCACGAACAGCAACATGGTGGCGGCGTAAGCGAGACCTACAGGGATCGCGCGCAGGTCAGGGCGCCGGCGAGCTTCAGGAAGCAGGAGAAGTAAGGCGAGCGCAGCCACGCCGGATCGGAAGCTGGCAACCTGCCACCCAGTCAGAGACGCGCTTTTGATCGCGACGCCTCCGGTGGAAAACAGAGTCGCAGCCAGCAGCAGATACAGATGGCTCTTCATCGATGAGGGCACGGTTCCTCCAGCTTCTCGCATTGCATACAGGAGCGTGATAAGTTATCCGTCGACCTTCAGGAAACACCCATGAATCGCAGACAGATGCTCAAGAGCGGCGCAGTGGCAGCCGCTGTGCCATTTGCGGAAGCAGCTCCGGCCGCCAAGAGCTCGCCGTCGAGCAAGAAGATCGCTTTCGTGCTCGGGTGCCAAAGCGGGCCCACGGACGACAAGCGCCTGCAATTCTTCAAACGCCACAGCGTGAATCACATCTCGGGCTACGCGGACGATCCGGAGAAGAAGGGCTACTTCTCTGTTGAGGACGTCTCTCGCGTGCGAGAACGTTGCGAGAAGCAGGGCATCACGTTGATGATGATCGAGCCTGGTTTTCTGGCATCGAGCCACATCGATAAAACGGCACGGCCCGCCATCATGATCGGCAAGAGCCCCGAGCGTGACCGCGACATCGAGTGCGTCCAGAAGACGATTCAGAGCTGCGCGAAAGCGGGAGTCCCGGGGATCAAGTACAACATGAGTCTGCTGGGGGTGCTGCGAACGGAACGCACGCCGGGCCGCGGCGGGTCGACGTACAGCACATGGCGCTTGCAGGAAGCGAAGGCGTCGTCCAAGTTTTCGCCGGAGACGAAAGCAGGTCCTGTAAACGCGGACGCGTACTGGGAGCGAATCACTTACTTCCTCGATCGCGTGATCCCGGTCGCGAACGAATACAAGGTTCGCATGGCGTGCCACCCGCATGATCCGGGTGTTCCGCCGGTGGAAGGCTTCCAGAAAATCGACACAGTGCTCGGCACTCCGGACGGTTTGAAGAAGTTTGTCTCCATTCAGGAAAGCCCGTATCACGGGTTGAACTTCTGCCAGGGGACGGTTTCGGAAATGCTGCAGAATCCGGGGAAAGAGATTTTTGATGTGATCCGCTATTTTGGTTCCCGGAAGAAGATCTTCAACGTGCACTTCCGAAACATTCGCGGCAAGCGCGACAACTTCCAGGAAGTCTATCCGGATGAGGGCGACATCGATTTCGTGGAAGCCGTGAAGGTCTATCGCGAAGTGGGCTATCCGTACATGCTGATGCCCGACCACGTTCCGCACCACCCCGACGATCCTAAGGGCGATCAGGCATTCGCGTTTGCATACGGCTACATCCGCGCGCTGATTCAAGCAGCCGATCGAATGGCATGACGCCGTAAGGGATCTCGGTTAAACTGAGAATCCCTTGTCACCTACAAGCCAATTCGAACCAACGCTGACGGAATACCTTCGTTCTCTATCCAAGCCGGAAACGCTGGATACGTTAAAAAAGCGTTTCCGCAATCAACCGATTGAGCAACAACTGAGCGAGTTATTGGAGTCGGGAGCCGCGCACGCATGGCCGCCTTACGGTAATGTGAAGCGAGGCCGCTACTGGTTTCAAGGTTCAGATGAGCTGATTGAGAAGGCGCTGCTTGACACCTCGGCCAGGAAGCTGATCAACAAGCAGGATCTGTTGCGAGGCGCTCGCAAGGCGAGCTTCGGTCCGTCTGAGGTCACCGTCAAGCAGGTGTTCGAGAAGCTGGTCGCAGCGGGGAGGCTGAAGGTGGTAAAGCTGCCTCCAAACAACGCAGTCCGTATCTGGAATCCGGAGAGCCCGGAGTTGGTTCTCGAAGCGCATCGCAAGGCGTTCCTGACCTTGACCGGCAAGCTCGAGAAGATCGGAGTACCTCAGGATGCCCTTCGGAAGTTCCTCCCTTCTCTCGTGAAAGCACCGACGCTGGACCTCGCTGAGCAGATCTATCAGGCCATCGCAGAAGTCGAGCCGAAGCACGGAGTA